>CAVHWJ010000031.1:9475-12320 GCA_963639565.1 uncultured Prevotella sp.
GTGGTACAGCTGCTCGACACGGGCGACAAGGTGGTGAAGACCGCCTACACCGACAACGGCACGGCGGAGTTCTTCTACATCACGCCCGGCAAGTATTACATGAGGATGTTCATCGACAGCAACCGCAACAGGGAGTGGGACACGGGCGACTACGAAGCCGACCGACAGGCGGAGACCGTGTATTACTACCCCGACGAGATAGAGTGCAAGGCGAAATGGGACATGACGCTAAACTGGCAGCCCGGCAACCGCGACGCAGCGCACCAGAAGCCCGGCGCCATAACGAAGCAGAAGCCCGACAAGGACAAGGAGATTAAGAAACGGAACCTGGAGAGGGCAAGGCAGTTGGGCATACAGTATGTGCCGTAAACGCCAAGTCTGAACCCAATACATTATTCACCACATATCAACCACGGAAATGATGAAACTGAAAACTATACTTACGGCGGTGATGATTGCCGTATGCATCGGCGCAAAGGCGCAGTGCGAATTTCGCAACACGGCGTTCAAGTCGGGCGAGTTCCTGATGTACAACCTCTACTACAACTGGCAATTCGTGTGGGTAAAGGCCGGCACGGCGAGCATGTACACCGTGGAGAGCCAGTACAAGGGCAAGCCGGCATTCCGCGCGAGCCTCACCACGCGCGGCAACAACAAAGTGGACAATTTCTTCGTGCTGCGCGACACGCTGCTCTGCTATTCCTCCACAAAACTTGAACCGCTCTACTACCGCAAGGGGGCGCGCGAGGGAAAGCGTTACACCGTGGACGAGGTGTTTTACAGTTATCCGCAGGGCAGACCGCACCTCAAGCTGCACCGCCAGCAGACCGACGGCACGCACGACTGGCGCACCATAACGCCGCAGAACTGCGTCTACGACATGATGAACATCTTTCTGCGCGCGCGGTCGTTCAGCTCCGCCAACTGGAAGAAGGGCCACGTGGTGGACTTCCCCATGGCCGACGGCGAGGACACCCAGCCGGCGCGTCTGCGCTTCAACGGCACGACGAAGATAAAGGCCGACAACGGCAGGAAATACAGGTGCGTGGAACTGTCATACCTTGAACTCGACAACAAGAAGTGGAAGGAGATAGTGCGCTTCTACGTCACCGACGACCAGAACCACATCCCCGTGCGCCTTGATATGTTCCTCAGGTTCGGCAGCGCAAAGGCTTTCCTCACCAGCATGAAGGGGATGAGGAATCCCGTGGAATCGCTCGTGAAGTAAGTATTTATCCGAAAAATTGCCGCGTTACGTTTTATGTGCTAACTTTGCACACCCGTACCGCAACGCTTGCGGCGCGGCAGTTCATACACCATATATATAATATAAAAAAAGAAGCAAAGAATATGTCATACCTATTCACATCAGAATCAGTTTCGGAAGGTCATCCCGACAAAGTTTCCGACCAAATATCCGACGCGCTGCTCGACCAGTTCCTCGCCTACGACGAGAAAGCCCACTGCGCCATTGAGACTTTCTGCACCACAGGACAGGTGGTCATAATGGGCGAAGTAAGCTCCAGCGAATACGTGGACTTGCAGACGATAGCAAGGCAGACAATCAACAATATCGGCTACACAAAGTCGGAATACAAGTTCGACGGCGACTCCTGCGGAGTGCTCACCGCCATTCACGAGCAGAGCGAGGACATCGACCGCGGCGTGAGGCGCGAGGAGGACATCAACCAGGGTGCCGGCGACCAGGGCATGATGTTCGGCTATGCCACCAACGAGACTGAAAACTATATGCCCGTGTCGCTCGACCTGGCGCACCTCATCATGCGCACGCTCGCCGACATACGCAAGGAGGGCAAACAGATGACATACCTCAGGCCCGACTCGAAGAGCCAGGTGACGGTGGAATATTCCGACGACAACATCCCGCAGCGCATCGACACCATCGTGGTGTCCACGCAGCACGACGATTTCATAAAGAAGGCCGACGGCACCGACGACGACGAGGCGATGCTCGCCAAGATACGCGAGGACGTGGTGAACATCCTCATACCGAGGGTGAAAGAGCAGCTCGACGGCAAGGTGCTCGCGCTCTTCAAGGACGACATAAAGTATTTCGTGAACCCCACGGGCAAGTTCGTCATCGGCGGTCCCCACGGCGACACGGGACTTACCGGACGCAAGATTATCGTGGACACCTACGGCGGCAAGGGCGCGCACGGCGGCGGAGCGTTCTCGGGCAAGGACCCCAGCAAGGTGGACCGTTCGGCGGCATACGCCACACGCCACATCGCCAAGAACATGGTGGCAGCCGGCGTGGCCGACGAGATGCTCGTGCAGGTGAGCTACGCCATCGGCGTGGCGGAGCCGGTGAGCATCTACGTGAACACCTACGGCAGAAGCCGCGTGAAGATGACCGACGGCGAGATTGCCGAAAAGATAAAGGACATAGTTGATTTGCGCCCCAAGGCGATAGAGAGAGACCTGAAGCTGCGCCAGCCGATGTATCTCGAAACGGCCGCCTACGGACACATGGGAAGGAAGCCGGTGGTGGTGCGCAAGACTTTCAAGAGCCGCTACCACGAGACGAAGCCCATGGACGTGGAACTCTTCACGTGGGAGAAGCTCGACCTCGTGGACAGGATAAAGGAGGAGTTCGGACTCTAAAAAAAAACGGAGTGTCATAAAAAAGGCTTATGTTACAGTCGGATTCAACGGAAACACGGCACCAGACTCCGCACAACATCCCGTTGGCGGAGGACCGCGAGGAGGAACAGCAGCAACAGCACCCCTACAAGGTGTTGCAGCAGCTGCCCCCCGACGCAACGCCGGCGCAGCAGGATTCCGCGATACACGCCATTTACAGCAACCGCGACTACAAGGCGGC
>CAVHWJ010000031.1:12558-14166 GCA_963639565.1 uncultured Prevotella sp.
TTCGCCAAGTCGCGGTGGTTCATCATGCGCCAGGCCAAGAACTTCTTCCGCGTGCAGCGCGAGGGCACCACGGCGATAAACGAGACGACAAACGAGTTCCGCTTCCAGTTCTTCCTTGCCGCGCAGACGTGCCTGTCGCTCTCGCTCGCGGCGTTCTTCTACGCCCAGGAATACAGTTCCGACACGTTCCTCGTGTCGTCGCAATACCAGCTGATAGCCATTTTCTTCGGCGTGTTCGTGGCGTATTTCAGCGTCAAGGCGTTGCTCTATTCGTTCGTGGACTGGGTGTTCTTCAGCGGCAGGCAAAACGAGCGGTGGATGAAGTCGTATCTATTCATCACGTCGGTCGAGGGCGTGGTGATGTTTCCCATCGTCGTGTCGCAGGCGTATTTCGGACTATCTGTAAAAGACACAATACTTTATATCGCGGCAGTAGTCGTATTGGCGCGTTTGCTGTCGTTATACAAGTGCTTTTCAATCTTTTTCCGACAGAAAGGCATTTATATGCAAATAATTTTGTACTTTTGCGCCCTTGAAGCGATACCGCTGCTCGCTCTCTGCGGCGGACTGGCGGTTCTGATAAGTTATTTGAATATAAATTTTTAGGTCATAAATGATTAAGAAGATATTGATTTCCCAACCCAAGCCAACAAGCGACAAGTCACCTTACTACAGCATCGCCGAGGACTTTGGAGTAGAGTTTGTATTCAGACCGTTCATCAAAGTCGAGGGCCTCTCCTCAAAGGAGTTCCGCCAGCAGAAGATAAGCATCACGAGCTTCACCGCCGTGGTGTTCACCTCGCGCCACGCCATCGACAATTTCTTCAAGATAGCGCAGGAGATGCGTTTCGAAATACCCGACACGATGAAGTATTTCTGCGTCACCGAAACCATTTCCCTATACATCCAGAAATACGTGCAGTACCGCAAGCGCAAGGTGTTCTACGGCAGCACCGGCAAGATTGACGACCTCGTGCCGCTCATGGCGAAGCACAAGAACGAGAAATACCTCGTGCCGCTGAGCGACGTACACGACGACAGCGTGAAGAAGATGCTCGACAGCAAGGGCTTGCAGCACTCCGAGTGCGTGATGTACCGCACGGTGTGCAACGACCTCACGGAGGAGGAAATCAAGAATTTCGACTACGACATGTGCGTGTTCTTCAGCCCTTCGGGCGTTGCCGCATACAAAAAGGCGTTCCCCGAAGTGACCGGCAGCCCGATGAAGGCGGCGACGTTCGGACCTGCAACGTCGAAAGCCGCCCACGACGCGGGTCTCGACGTGCAGGTGGAAGCACCTTCGCCCAAATACCCCTCGATGACGAGCGCACTGCGCCGCTACCTCATCGACCAGGAGGAAGACTGACGCAGTTAGCATATCCCTTATCCTATGACCGCTACAAGGAACACCCTTTGCAAGGAAGAGCGACTCCACGGGCGCGACGCCATAGAGCAGCTCTTCAAGAAGGCGGGAAGCCGATCAATGGTTGCCTTTCCGCTGAGAGCGGTGTATGCCTTGGCGGAAAGGGAAGACGGCGCATTGGTGAAGATTTTGGCGAGCGTGCCGAAAAGGCAGTTCAAGCGCGCCGTGAAGCGCAACCGCGTGAA
>CAVHWJ010000031.1:14669-16019 GCA_963639565.1 uncultured Prevotella sp.
CCCTTACCTTAACGAAAGAACTAAAACATAACATAATAAAGAAACGATGAGAAAGAACTTTGTTGAAGAACTGAAATGGCGCGGCATGCTGGCACAGATAATGCCGGGCGCCGAGGAGCTGCTGCAAAAGGAAATGGTGACCGCATACCTGGGCACCGACCCCACTGCCGACTCTCTGCATATCGGACACCTTTGCGGTATCATGATGCTCCGCCACCTTCAGCGCTGCGGCCACAAGCCCATCATCCTGGTGGGCGGCGCCACGGGAATGATCGGCGACCCCTCGGGCAAAAGCCAGGAGCGCAACCTGCTCGACGACAAGACTCTGTATCACAACCAGGAGGCTATCAAGAAACAGGTGAGCAAGTTCCTCGACTTTGAAGGCACTGAACCCAACAAGGCCGAAATGGTGAACAACTACGACTGGATGAAGGACTTCAAGTTCCTCGACTTCGCCCGCGAGGTGGGCAAGCACATCACCGTGAACTACATGATGGCGAAGGAGAGCGTGCAGCAGCGTCTCAACGGCACGGCGCGCGACGGACTGTCGTTCACCGAGTTCACCTACCAGCTCCTCCAGGGATATGATTTCCTGTATCTCTACCAGCACTACAACTGCAAGATGCAGCTCGGCGGCAACGACCAGTGGGGCAACATGACCACCGGCACGGAACTCATCCGCCGCACCCTGGGCAACGACGTGGAGACGTTCGCCCTCACCTGTCCGCTCATCACCAAGGCCGACGGCAAGAAGTTCGGCAAGACCGAGAGCGGCAACATCTGGCTCGACCCCAAGCGCACGTCGCCCTACAAGTTCTACCAGTTCTGGCTCAACGTGAGCGACGACGACGCTGAACGCTACATAAAGATTTTCACAAGCCTCGACAAGGAGACTATCGACTCCCTCGTGGAGCAGCACAGGCAGGACCCCGGTCAGCGCATCCTTCAGAAGCGTCTCGCCGAGGAGACCACGATAATGGTACACTCCAAGGAAGCCCTCGACGCAGCCATCGAAGCGTCGAGCATCCTCTTCGGCAAGTCCACCAAGGACTCCCTGCTGAAGCTCGACGAGCAGACGTTCCTCGACATCTTCGAGGGCGTACCGCAGTTTGAAATCGGCAAAGACGCGCTTGGCCAGCCGGCAGTGGAGATATTCACACAGGCGGCCCCCGTTTTCGCCAGCAAGGGCGAGATGCGCAAGCTCGTTCAGGGCGGCGGTGTGTCGCTCAACAAGGAGAAGCTCGCCGCCTTCGACCGCGAGATAACCTCCGACGACCTCATCGACGGCAAATACCTCCTCGTTCAGCGCGGCAAGAAGAACTACTATCTGCTCACTGTGAAATAAGGCGG
>CAVHWJ010000032.1:0-15942 GCA_963639565.1 uncultured Prevotella sp.
GCGATGAGCACCCACGCTATGGGACCCCACGAGAACATGAAGCTGGCGCTGTAAACCATGATACTCAGCATAGTAACCGTGTCGAGAGCCGGGTTGCCGAAGGTGGCGGCAACGCCTATCGCGCCGATTGCCATGCCAATGGAACCCCAGATGAGGAGCGGCTTGCGCCCGAATTTCTCAACCGTGAACACCGCCACGAGAGTGAACGAGATATTCACCACGCCCATTATCACCGTCTGGATCATCGGGTTCTCCATACCCATGTCCTGGAAGATGCGCGGGGCGTAGTAGAGCACGGCGTTGATGCCCACGGCCTGTTGGAACACACTGAGCATCACGCCCACGAAGATGCACAGGAAACCGTAGGAGAAGAGCTTTTCGGTCTTCACCGTTATGGTGGACTTTATGTCGCGGATAATCTCGTCGGCGGCGTGCGCCCCGTTGATGCGCGCCAGGATGCCGCGCGCCTTGTCGTCCTGTCCCACCATAACGAGATAGCGCGGCGTTTCAGGCACGAAGCAGATGAGCAGCGTGAAGAGGCCCGCCGGCACGCACTCGCTGCCGAACATATACCGCCACCCCGTCTCCACGGTCCACTGGCAGTCGGCCCAGTTGGCAATCTGCCCCACCGCGTCGTAGAGAGGGTTGGCGTGGGAGCCGAGGATGATGAAATTGACGAAATACACCACCAGCTGGCCGAAGATTATGGCGAACTGGTTCCAGCTCACCAACATTCCGCGGATGTTGCTCGGCGCGATTTCGCCGATGTACATAGGGCAGATTGCCGACGCCATTCCCACGCCGACGCCGCCCAGCACGCGGTAGAAATTGAACACCACGAGGAGCGTCCAGTCGGCCTGTCCCTGCGGCAGTATGTATGATTCAGGCTCCATGGATCCCCACGCCGATATGAAGAAGCACACGCCTGCGAAGATGAGCGACCGCTTGCGCCCGATGCGGCTCGCGAAGAGGCCCGACAGTCCGCTGCCCACGATGCAGCCGATGAGCGCGCTCGAGGATGTGAAGCCGTGCATGAAGTCGGTGTACTCAAAGTCGGAAGCCCCCTTGAAGAAAGCCTGAAGCCCCTTCTCCGCGCCCGAAATCACAGCCGTGTCGTAGCCGAAGAGCAGTCCGCCGAGCACCGCCACCATGACGACAGAAATCAGGTAGGCTCTGCTACCCTTTTCGTTTTGTTCCATTGTAGTTGTTTTTTAATAAGGTTAGTATTACGCGGCGTGTTCCGCAGAACGGTAAACAGCCCGATTTGTTTTTCATGGGCAAAGGTAACATTATTTGCCGAAAACGAGCGGCGGCGGCATCGCCTCAATGCTAAAAAAAGCGAAAGCGGACGTTTATTCCACTTGTTTTGACAAAAAATCCACCCCAAAACCCCTGAGCCTGTCGGTTTTTTGGGAATAAGAAAAGAAAAGTCGGGAAAAATTAGTAAGTTTGCAAAGACAACCGCCCCCTCCGGGCGGCGGCATAGCGATACAAGGGAAAATGAAATTCAGCGAGGTGATAGGACAAGGCGAGGCCAAGCGGCAGCTGCTGCAGCTCGTGGCGGAAGGGCGCGTGCCCCACGCCATGCTGCTCTGCGGTCCGCTCGGCAGCGGAAAGATGGCCCTCGCCGTGGCGCTCGCCTCTTTCCTGCTCGGCGAGAGGGACGAGAGCGACCCGCTCCAGGCCGAAGCCGCCAAGGCACTGCCCCAGCTGCCGCCCGAAAGGAAACGCGGCGCCGAGGCTATGCTGGCAAAGCTGGCGCACCCCGACCTCGTTTTCTCATACCCCGTGATACGCCCCTCAGGCACAAGCTCAGAGCACCGCATGGAGAGCGACGACTTCGCCAAGGAATGGAACCGGCTCATAACCGCCACGCCGTATTTCACCATGGACCAGTGGCTCGACGCCATGGGGGCTGAGAACCAGCAAGCCACGATTGGTGTGGGCGAGAGCGCGGCTTTGACGCGCAAACTCAGCCTGAAGGCAAGCCAGGGCGGATATAAGGTGTGCGTGATGTGGCTTCCCGAGAGGATGAGGGGCGAGTGCGCCAACAGTCTGCTCAAGCTGATAGAAGAGCCGCCCAGCCGCACCGTGTTCATCATGGTGTGCGAAGAACCCGAAAAGCTGCTCGAAACGATACGCAGCCGCACGCAGCGCATCGACATCAGGCGCATCGACACGCCGACAATGGAACAGGCGTTGCAGGAGAAGCGGTATGTGTCGGCGGAGGTGGCGCGGCGCATAGCTCGCACCGCCAACGGCAACTGGCTCGCCGCGCTGAAGGAACTCGACGCCGGCAACGAGAACCGCCTCTTCCTCGACATGTATATCATGCTCATGCGCCTGGCCTATTCGCGCCGGGTGAAAGACCTGAAGAAATGGAGCGAGGCCGTGGTGGGCTACGGCCGTGAGAAGCAGCGGCGGATGCTCGCCTATTTCATGCGCATGACGAGGGAGAGCTTCGTGTATAACTTCCACGACCCGGAACTCAACTACATGACGATAGAGGAAGAGGAGTTCGCCAAGAAGTTCTCGCCCTTCATCAACGAGGCCAACGTGGTGGAACTCTCCGAGCTGTTCCAACGGGGAATACGCGACATCGGGCAGAACGCCAACTCCAAGATAGTGTTCTTCGACATGGCTCTGAAGACGATAATGCTGCTGTTGAAGAAATAATAGGGCGACAGCTGAAAGAAACAGAACAAGCAAGAAAATACATATATGGATTTCAAGAATATGAAGTTTACCGTGGGCGACGGATGCTCGCGGGGACTCTGCCGCAGGGGATGCGGCAGACAAGACCGCCAGCTCAACACCTACGACTGGCTCGCCGACGTGCCGGGAAACGCCGAGAGCACCGACCTGGTGGAGGTGCAGTTCAAGAACACCCGCAAGGGCTACTACCACAACGTGAACGCCCTCGACCTGAAGAAAGGCGACGTGGTGGCGGTTGAGGCCAGTCCGGGCCACGACATCGGCGTGGTGACGCTCACCGGAAAGCTCGTGAAGCTGCAGATAAAGAAAGCCAACCTGAAGTCCACCGACGACATCAAGCGCATCTACCGCATCGCCAAGCAGGTGGACCTGGACAAATGGCGCGAGGCCAAGAGCCGCGAACACGGCACCATGATACAGAGCCGCCAGATAGCCAAGGACCTGAACCTGAAGATGAAAATCGGCGACGTGGAATACCAGGGCGACGGCAACAAGGCGATATTCTATTACATCGCCGACGAGCGAGTGGACTTCCGCCAGCTCATCAAGGTGCTCGCCGACACGTTCCACGTGAGGATAGAGATGAAGCAGATAGGCGCGAGGCAGGAGGCCGGGCGCATCGGCGGAACGGGACCCTGCGGCAGGGAGCTGTGCTGCGCCACGTGGATGAAGAACTTCGTGTCGGTAAGCACCGGCGCGGCGCGTTTCCAGGACATATCGCTCAACCCGCAGAAACTCGCCGGGATGTGCGCCAAGCTGAAATGCTGCCTTAACTACGAGGTGGACAACTACATGGAGGCAAGCCGCAAACTGCCGAGCCGCGAGGTGGTGCTCCAGACAATGGACGGCGACCATTACCTTTTCAAGAGCGACATCCTGGCCGGTATCGTGACGTATTCCACCGACAAGCGGCTCGCCGCCAACCTTGAGACCATCACGGCGCAGAGGGCGATGGAGGTGATAGAGATGAACAAGCGAGGGGAGAAGCCCGACTCGCTCAGCGGCGCCGACGCTCCCAAGGAGGGCAACAAGCAGATTGACCTGCTCGCCGGCGAGAGCCTCACGAGGTTTGACAAGGCCAAGAAAAAGAAGAAGAACGCCAAGCCGCGCAAGCCGAAACCCCAGCAGGAGCGGCAGGCAAAGGACGGCGCGCCGACGGAAAACGCCAACGCACAGAAGCCCAACGCCCCGAAACAGAACGCCCCGAAACCCAAGGACGACAAGCCGAGCGGCGACGCACCCAAAGGCAACGGCGGCCAGCAGAACCGCCGCCAGCCGAGGCAACAGCAGCAGCGGAACCCCAACCGCAAGAACGGGCAGAACCGCCGTCCGGCGGCACCGAAGAAAAGCGACGACAAGGAAGCGTAAGGATGCAGAGAAGATTTCACACCTTATTTATATATATAATGATGGCAGTGGGCATGACGGCGACATTACTCGCCTCGTGCGCCACTGACACCGTTTTTGACCGCTACGTCCACACCCCCGTTTCGGGATGGGAGAAGAACGACACGCTGACGATGCAGATTCCCAAGGTTGCGGCCGCGGGCGATTACAGTCAGCAGATCGGCGTGCGCATGACGGCGGCATATCCCTTTATGAGCATCAGTCTGATAGTGGAGCAGGAGATATTGCCCCGTGGCGCGACGCTCACCGACACCGTGAAGTGCGAAGTGACCGACAGCCGCGGCAATTTCCTCGGCAGCGGCGTGAGTACATACCAGTATCAGTTTCCCCTGCGAGAGCTGCGCCTCGCCAAGGGCGACTCCGTTTACGTGAGCATCCGCCACAACATGAAAAGGGAGATACTGCCCGGCGTTTCCGACATCGGGCTGAAAATGGAAAGGCGGTAGACTTATTTCAGACTGCGCTTCACCACGGCAGGGTTGCCGGCGGCGAGGGAGTCGGCAGGGATGTCGCGCGTCACCACGCTTCCGGCGCCGATGATGCAGCGCGGCCCGATTGTCACGCCGGGGCATACTATCACGCCGCCGCCGAGCCAGCAGTTGTCGCCGATAGTTATCGGGTGGCAAGTCTCCTGCGGTTTCTCGCGCTCCTTGTAGTCAATGGGGTGCTGCGGAGTGTAGAACTGGCAGCGCGGCCCTATCTTGCAGTGAGAGCCTATGGTGACCAGTCCGCCGTCGAGAATCACCGCGTCGTAGTTGATAAACGTGTGTTCGCCGATTTTTATGCCGTTTCCGTAGTCGCAGTGGAAGGGTGGGTTAATGGTTGAGCTTTCGGGTATTCCCGGCACGATTTCCCCGAGCAGCTGCCTGAACCCTGGCGAGTTCACCGTCATGTTGGAAAACCTCGCGCAGAGTTCGTTAGCCCTCGCCACGAGAGAGAGCAGCTCCGTGTCGTCGAAATTATAGAGCTGTCCGCTCCTCATCTTTTCAAGTTCCGTCATATTTCAAAATCAGTTGTTTTTCTGCGGCAAAGGTAACACAAATAGGGGAAAACGGCGCAACGATTTTCTTTTCGCCTTTGCAGTGTGGCGGAAAAAAAGTAAATTTGCAGCAAAATACGGCGGCGTGTGTTTTTGCGCCAAGGTAGAGAGATTTTTATTCAACAAAAGACAATGAAAGAATTACAGTTAAAGTACGGATGCAATCCGAACCAGAAACCTTCAAGAATCTTTATGGAAGAGGGCGAACTGCCTATCGAAGTGCTTAACGGACGTCCCGGCTACATCAATTTCCTTGATGCCCTGAACAGCTGGCAGTTAGTGAAAGAACTGAAAGAAGCCACCGGACTGCCCGCAGCGGCGAGCTTCAAGCACGTGTCGCCGGCCGGAGCCGCCGTTGGTCTGCCCCTGAGCGACACTTTGAAGAAGATTTATTTCGTTGATGACGTGAAGATAGAACTCTCGCCGATAGCCTGCGCCTACGCAAGGGCGAGGGGAGCCGACAGGATGAGTTCCTACGGCGACTTCGTGGCACTGAGCGACACTTGCGACGCAGCCACCGCCACGCTCCTCAAGAGAGAGGTGAGCGACGGCGTTATCGCCCCCGACTTCACCGACGAAGCCCTCGAAATACTCCGCGCTAAGCGCAAGGGGACATACAACGTGATAAAGATAGACCCCACGTACAAGCCAGCCCCCGTGGAGCGCAAACAGGTGTTCGGCATCACCTTTGAGCAGGGACGCAACGAGATTAACCTCAACGACCCCAAGCTCTTCGAGAACATCCCCACCAAGAGCAAGACATTCACCGACGAGGCCAAGCGCGACCTCGTTATCAGCCTTATAACGCTGAAGTACACGCAGAGCAACTCCGTGTGCTACGTTAAGGACGGACAGGCCATCGGCATCGGCGCCGGACAGCAGAGCCGCATCCACTGCACGCGCCTCGCCGGCGGCAAGGCCGACATCTGGTGGCTGCGCCAGCACCCCAAGGTGATGAACCTGCCCTTCGTGCCGGGCATCCGCCGCGCCGACCGCGACAACACCATCGACGTGTATATCAGCGAAGACCACGACGACGTGCTCGCCGATGGCGTTTGGCAGCAGTTCTTCACCGAGAAGCCCGAGGTGCTCACAATGGAGGAGAAGAAGGAATGGATAGCCAAGAACACCAAGGTGGCGCTGGGCAGCGACGCGTTCTTCCCCTTCGGCGACAACATCGAGCGCGCCCACAAGAGCGGCGTGGAGTTCATAGCCCAGGCCGGAGGTTCGGTGCGCGACGACAACGTTATCGACACCTGCGACAAATACGGCATCACCATGGCGTTCACGGGCGTTAGGCTCTTCCACCACTAATCCCCCACGGCGAAACATGGACATCGACCAGATTATCGAGGGCGGCATGACGTTCCGCCCGGCGCGCGCCGGCGGCTCCGGCGACGGCAAGGTGAAGACCAAGGCCAAGAAGAAAGCCTACGTCACCGGCGCGCACGGCAGCGGCTCCGCCATGCAGAAAGCCAAATACAGGCAGCAGCGCGCCAACAGGAAAAGGAAATGACAGGGTTTTCGTACGCCTACACAGGTAATGCTTAGAATTAAAAAGTTAGATATATTCATAGCCCGGCAGTTCGGACTGCTCTTCATGGGTACATTCTTCATCTGCCAGTTCGTGCTGATGATGCAGTTCCTGTGGAGGTATGTGGACGACCTGATAGGCAAGGGCCTCTCCATGGAGGTGCTGGCGCAGTTCTTCTGGTACATGAGCCTCATGCTCGTGCCTCAGGCACTGCCCCTCGCCATACTGCTCTCCGCCCTCATCACCTTCGGCAACCTCGGCGAGAGCAGTGAGCTTACCGCCATCAAGGCCGCCGGAATATCCCTGCTCCAGGCGTTCCGCTCGCTCATCGTGATAACGCTGTTCGTCACCGGCGTGTCGTTCTATTTCCAGAACGTCGTTGCGCCCAGCGCGAATATGCAGTTCGCCCAGCTCCTCATGTCGATGAAACAGAAAAGCCCTGAGGTGGAAATCCCCGAAGGCATCTTCTACGACGGCATCCCCAACTGCAACCTCTATGTGCAGAAAAAGGACATGGAGACGGGAAAGCTCTACGGCATAATGATTTACAGGATGACGCAGAGCTACGAAGACGCGGCGATAATCCTCGCCGACTCGGGGATGTTGCAGTCCACGGCGGAGAAGAAACACCTCGTGCTGTCGCTTTACAGCGGCGAGTGGTTCGAGAACATGCGCTCGTCTGACGTTACGGGCAGCGCGAGTGTGCCTTACCGCCGCGAGTCGTTCGTGTCGAAGAAGATAATCCTTGATTTCGACAACGGCTTCAACCTCGCCGACGCGAGTGCCATATCCGGCAACGCCAAGACAAAGAGCCTCGCCCAGATAAGCCGCGGCATCGACTCCCTGAACTGCGAATACGACAGCATCGGACGGCAGTTCTACCGCGACGCGCGGATGATGCAATACGGCTACAAGCCCATCGGCAAGGCCGACTCGCTGCGGATATGCAAGACGGTGGCTGACGGCAAGGTGGACGTGATGGACAGATACGCCGCCATGACACCCGACAAGAAGCTCGCGGCGGTGAACAAGGCCGTGGCCGACGTGCAGAGCGCGGTGGGCAACCTGGAGTTCCGCTCGATGATAACGCGCGACGGCGACAACGCCATCCGCCAGCACCAGATAGAGGCTATCAACAAGTTCACGCTCGCCCTCTCGTGCGTGATATTCTTCTTCATCGGCGCGCCCCTCGGGGCTATCATCCGCAAGGGCGGACTTGGAGTGCCGGTGATTATCTCCGTGCTCGTGTTCATCGTGTTCTATATATTGGACAACACGGGTTACAGGATGTCGCGCGACGGAATGTGGGCGATATGGTTCGGCAAGGGCATCGCCACCGCCGTGCTCGCCCCGCTGGCGGTGTTCTTCACCGTGAAGGCCAACAACGACTCCGTGGTGTTCAACGTGGACCTCTACCGCAGCATGATGATGAAGATGCTCGGCATGAGGACGAAGCGCAGCGTTACGCGCAAGGACGTGATAATCGAAGATCCCGACTATGCCGCCGACCGCACGGCTCTCGCCCGGATAACCGGCGAGGTGACGGCGTATTCAGAGGCGCACAGGCTCAAGTCGCCGCCCAATTTCATCAACGTGTTCTTCAAGTTCAAGCCCGACCACGCCGTGGAGGCGATAGGGGAGGACATGGAGAAGACGATAGCCGACCTCGCCAACTCGCGCGACAGGAGGGTGATAGGGCTGCTCAACGAATACCCGGTGATAATGGTGAAGGCGCACACGAGGCCGTTTGAGAGGAAATGGCTCAACGTGCTGGCGGCGGTAATCGTGCCGGCAGGAGTGTTCTTCTATTTCAGGATGTGGCGTTTCCGGCTGAGGCTGCTGCGCGACATGAGGCAGATAACCGCCACCAACAGGCTGATGATTGAAAGGATTGACGAGATGGCAGCCGAGGCGCAGGGCAACTGATAAAGGAAAGTTTCAACTTATATAATATATATAAAGGTATAACAAATAATGGAAAGTTTAAAGCTAAATACCGTAGAGGAAGCCATTGAGGACTTCAAACAAGGGAAATTCGTGATCGTTGTGGACGACGAGGACCGCGAGAACGAGGGCGACCTTATCATCGCCGCCGAGAAGATTGACGCGGAAAAGGTGAACTTCATGCTGAAACACGCAAGGGGGGTGCTCTGCGCGCCGATAACCATTTCGCGCTGCCAGGAACTCGACCTGCCGCACCAGGTGACGGACAACACCTCGATGCTCGGCACGCCGTTCACCGTTACGGTGGACAAGCTCGAAGGATGCTCCACCGGCGTTTCGGCACACGACCGCGCCGAGACGATTAAGGCCCTCGCCGACCCGAACTCGAAGCCCTCGACGTTCGGACGGCCGGGACACGTCAATCCGCTCTACGCCCAGGACAACGGCGTGCTGCGGAGAAGCGGACACACCGAAGCCGCCATCGACCTCTGCAACATGGCGGGGCTTTATCCTGCCGGCGCGCTGATGGAGGTGATGAACGAGGACGGCACAATGGCGCGTCTGCCGCAGCTCCTTGAGTTTGGCAAGAAATACGACCTCAAGACCATTTCCATTAAGGACATGATAGCCTACCGCCTCGAACACGAGACACTCGTGGAGAAGGGCGAGGAGGTGGATATGCCCACCAAGTACGGGCATTTCAAACTCATACCGTTCCGCCAGACAAGCAACGGTCTGGAACACATGGCTCTCATCAAGGGCGAGTGGAAACACGGCGAACCGGTGCTCGTCAGGGTTCATTCTTCATGCGCCACGGGCGACATCCTGGGCAGTATGCGCTGCGACTGCGGCGAACAGCTCCACAAGTCTATGGAGATGATCGAGAAGGAAGGCAAGGGAGTAGTGGTGTATATGCAGCAGGAAGGCAGGGGCATCGGACTGATGAACAAGATTGCCGCCTACAAGCTGCAGGAGAAGGGCATGGACACCGTGGAGGCCAACATCCACCTCGGCTTCAAGCCCGACGAGAGGGACTACGGCTGCGGCGCGCAGATTCTGCGCGAACTGGGCGTGAGCAAGATGAGGCTGCTCACCAACAACCCCACAAAGCGCGTGGGGCTGGAGGCTTACGGACTGGAAATCGTGGAGAACGTGCCGATAGAGATTGAACCCAACGAATACGACCTGAAATATCTCCAGACAAAGAAACTGCGCATGGGGCATGAACTGCACGTGTAGGCGGTTTATCCTGAAAAAAAGAAACGGAAGTCGGGGGCGGTGTCGTGTTTTTGAAACCGCCCTTGAAATAAAAGCGGATTTCATTCGTTTAAAAAAAGAAAATAATATACTTTTGCAAGTAATTAAATCAAAAGCACAACTATGACACAGTTATCAGACCGCCTCAATAGGCTCGCGCCTTCAGCCACACTGGCGATGTCGCAGAAAAGCGGCGAAATGAAGGCACAGGGTATCGACGTGATTAACATGAGCGTCGGCGAACCCGATTTCAACACC
Source organism: uncultured Prevotella sp. (assembly GCA_963639565.1). Taxonomy (GTDB): domain Bacteria; phylum Bacteroidota; class Bacteroidia; order Bacteroidales; family Bacteroidaceae; genus Prevotella. Next base: position 10,155 of record CAVHWJ010000032.1, read on the forward strand.
CCCGACCATATCAAGGAGGCCGCGAAAAAGGCTATTGACGAAAACTATTCCAGATACTCCCCCGTGCCGGGTTACGTTGAACTGAGAAAGGCTATCGCCGCAAAGCTCAAGAACGAGAACGGACTGGAGTATTCGGTGAACGAGATACTGGTGTCCAACGGCGCCAAGCAGAGCGTGTGCAACACGCTGATGGCTCTCGTGAACGACGGCGAGGAGGTTATCATCCCCGCGCCCTACTGGGTGAGCTATCCGCAGATGGTGAAGCTCGCGGGCGGTACGCCGGTTATCGTTGAGGCCGGTTTCGAGCAGAACTTCAAGATGACTCCGCAGCAGCTGGAGGCGGCTATCACGCCCAAGACAAAGGTTCTCATCCTGTGCTCGCCGAGCAACCCTACGGGCAGCGTCTACTCCGCCGAGGAACTTGCCGCGCTGGCGGAGGTCATCAAGAAGCACGACAACCTGTATGTGCTCGCCGACGAGATTTACGAGCACATCAACTATGTGGGCAAGCACAGCAGCATCGCCCACGTGGAGGGCATGAGGGAGCGCACCATCATCGTGAACGGCGTTTCCAAGGCTTACGCCATGACTGGCTGGAGAATCGGTTTCATCGCCGCCCCCGAGTGGATAGTGAAGGGATGCAACAAGCTGCAGGGACAGTACACGAGCGGTCCGTGCTCCGTAAGCCAGAAAGCCGCCGAGGCAGCCTACACCACCTCGCAGGAGTGCGTGGAGACGATGCGCAAGGCGTTTGAACGCCGCCGCGACCTCATCGTGGAGCTGGCGAGCCAGATACCGGGACTGGAGGTGAACAAGCCCGAGGGCGCGTTCTACCTGTTCCCCAAGTGCAGCAGCTTCTTCGGCAAGAGCTACGAGGGCAAGGTGATAAACAACTCGACTGACCTCGCCATGTTCCTCCTCGAAAAGGGACACGTGGCTACCGTGGGCGGCGACGCTTTCGGCGACCCCTACTGCTTCCGCATGAGCTACGCCACGAGCGACGACAACATCCGCGAGGCCATGAAGCGCATCAAGGACACGCTCGCGCTGCTGAAATGACAGGAAAAACGCCGTGTAAATGCAAAACGGATATAAAATCGGGGCTGTTTGGCACTTGACAAAGGAAAAATAAGCTACAAGGTTGTTAAAATCCTTTAACTTGTGTGCAAGATAATTATTAAATCGTTACCTTTGCAAGGTACGGCTTAAATCTATGTCTATGACGGCATCACGATGTTTACAAATGGCTTTATTCTAATCGGAAATACAACTAAATTTATTAATAACTTTATTTAAAATCAAAACAATTATGGCAAATTCACAGAAAGCAGCTCCTGCGGCTAAGAAGCAGGGCTTCCAGGGCGTTCGCGCAGCGATTTGGATTATCGTACTCTGCTTCATCGCAGGTGTATGCTTCTATCAGTTCGTACTCGGTAACCCCGGCAACTTCCAGGGTGGCGACAACGCTAACGCTCCTCTTCCGGGCAACCTCCTCGGCACTATCTACAAGGGAGGTATCGTCGTACCTGTGATTATCACTCTTCTCTTCACTGTGATCGCCCTTTCAGTGGAGCGCGGTCTCGCTCTGCGCACTGCTAACGGCAAGAGCAGCCTCGTTAAGTTCGTTTCCAACGTTAAGGCAGCCGTTTCTGCCGGCGATATGGCCAAGGCACAGCAGCTCTGCGACAAGCAGCAGGGTGTTGTTGGTAACGTTGTTACCGCTTCCCTCAAGGCTTACGCTGAAATGGAGAAGACTTCAGGTCTGAAGAAAGAGCAGAAGGTTTCAAAGATCCAGCAGGCTCACGAGGAGGCTGTGCAGCTCGAAATGCCTACTCTCCAGATGAACATGCCTATCCTGGCTACTCTCGTTACACTGGGTACTCTTACCGCTCTGTTCGGTACCGTTGTGGGTATGATCAAGTCGTTCGCCGCTCTGGCAGCAGGTGGTGGCGGTGACTCCCTCGAACTGTCTACCGGTATTTCCGAGGCCCTCGTCAACACTGCTTCTGGTATCTTGACTTCATGGTGCGCCGTTGTTGCTTATAACTTCTACTCAAACAAGATCGATAAGCTTACTTACGCTCTTGACGAGGTTGGTTACACTATCGCAAAGACATACGAAGCTAACCATACAGAAGAGGCTTAATCTTTTACACTAACCCTTTTAAACTTTTATCACTATGGGTAAGTTAAAGATTAAGAAAGCCGACGTCTGGATAGACATGACGCCTATGTCTGACGTGATGGTCCTTCTGCTTACTTTCTTCATGCTTACGTCTACGTTCGTGAAGAATGAGGCCGTGAAGGTGAACGCGCCGGGCTCCGTGTCAGAGATTAAGGTTCCAGAAACTGAAGTTCTGCAGATTCTCGTGGACAAGGAAGGTAAGATATTTATCGGACTTGACAAACCGGGTTACATGCAGGAGATGCTCACCGGATTCGAGGGTAAGTTCAGCAGCCTGAAGCTCTCTCCCATGCAGGAGAAGAATTTCGCGGGACTCGCTTCCTTCGGTATTCCGTTGGATAAAATGTCTGATGTTCTGAAGCATGAAGCCGGAGACGTCAACAACCTTCAGAAGGACATGGGTATTCCCACTGACTCCATCAACGGGGGCATGAGCGAATTCCAGTGCTGGGTGGACGCTGCGCGCAACGCTTCTTTCGGCGACAAGCTGAAGATAGCCATCAAGGCCGACGCTGCCACTCCCTATAAGGTAGTGAAGAAAATGATGTCTGAGCTTCAGGATATGAGCGAGAACCGCTACTATCTTATCACAACACTAAAGAAGGAGGAGGCAGAATAATATGGCAAAGAAAAAAGGTTCAAGACAGAAAAAGGTCCAGACCCGTGTCGATTTCACCCCTATGGTGGATATGATGATGCTTCTTATCACCTTCTTCATGCTCTGTACGTCTCTGAGCAAGCCTCAGTCAATGCAGCTCACCATGCCGAGTAATGATAAGAACGTAAACGACCAGGACCGCTCCGCTACCAAGGCTTCGCAGACCTTGACGCTGTATCTCGCCGGTAACGACCAGGTTTACCACGTGGACGGTATCGTGCAGTACGACAACCCCGCTTGTCTGAAGAAGACCACATGGGGCGCTGATGGTCTCCGCAGCGTGCTGATTAACCACAAGACTGAGGAAGGATATACTCCTGTAAAGAACATCATGGCTGCCAAGAGGCTTCTCGACGCAGAGCGTGCCAAGGACAAGAGCATGTCTGACTCCGTTTACAACCAGCGTCTTGACAAGATCAAGAAGGGTGAGCTTGAGACAGGCAAGGTGCCTGCCCTGACAATCATCATCAAGGCTCTCGACACAGCGTCGTACAAGAACTTGGTTGATGCTCTCGATGAAATGCAGATTTGTGCGATAGGTAAGTACGTTATCGACAAGGTGAACGATGATGACATGCGTCTTCTGAACGCTGCCCACGTCAAGTAACCGAGGCGGTAATTTGTCAAACAATTAAGAATTAAAGAAATGGCAAAAATTGATCTTATATCAAATGAATGGTCCGACATAGTGTTCCAGGGTCGTAATAAGGTCTATGGTGCTTACCAACTGCGTAGAGGTACAAGCAAACGTAACATCTGGGCAATGGTGTTCGTGGCTGCCGTCGCAGCTGTCGCATACGTTGGACTTGCGGCTTACAACTCTTATCAGGAGGCTCAGAAGGCTAAGTTCGAGGCTGAGATGGAGGCTTCTCTCATCGAGACCAAGAAACAGGCCAAGGTAGAGAAGAAGACCGAGGCTCCCAAGGTGGAGCAGGTGCAGAAGGTGGAGAAGGTTAAGTCTTCTATCGCTTTCACCCCGCCTGTCATCAAGAAGGACTCCGAGGTTAAGCCTGAAGAGGAAATGAAGACTCAGGACGAGTTGAAGGAATCAAAGACCGCCATCGGTGCTTTCGACGTGAAAGGTAACGACGAGGCCGGCGGTACGGTGCTCAAGGCCGTTGAGGAAATCGCAACTCCCGAGCCTCCCAAGCAGGAAGCCGAGCAGAACAAGGTGTTCGATGTTGTGGAGCAGCAGCCTTCATACCCCGGCGGTATGGGTGCTCTCAACCAGTGGTTGGCAAGCAACATCAAGTACCCTGTAATGGCACAGGAGAACGGTATCGAAGGACGTGTAATCGTTCAGTTCGTGGTTGAGCGCGACGGTTCGGTATCCGGCGTTCACGTGGTGCGTGGCGTAGACCCGTCTCTCGACAAGGAGGCTACACGCGTCGTTTCGGCCATGCCGAAGTGGATTCCCGGTAAGCAGAACGGTGCTGCCGTACGTGTGAAGTACACCGTGCCTGTAACATTCCGTCTGCAGTAATACTGTAATAAGACTATAAAAGGAAAGGTAGAGGTAATGTCTCTTAGGAGGTATGTCTCTACCTTTTTTATTTAAACAAACCAAGTGCGGAAATTTTAGCCTGTGCTTTACGCGTAGACTTTTCTTGCCGCGCATAACCGACAAAAGAGAAATATTATGAAGCGATTAACATCAACATACATTGTTATAATAATGGCATTGCTGGTTTTCTGCACGTGTGGAGGACAGAAGTCCAAGAATGGCAGGACGGACACCTACGCGTCCGGCAACATGACATTGATGTGCGACGAGAGCTTCAGTCCGATAGTGAAAGAGGAGCTTGCCGTTTTCCATGCCATGTACCCCGACGCCCATGTAAAGGCGGAGTACACGAATGAGATTGACGCCTTCAATGCGCTGATGAAGCAGAAGGTGCATCTTATCATCACGGCGAGGAATTTCTCCGCAAAGCAGTTGGAGTATTTCAAGACTAACAAGATCCAGCCGCGGTGGTTCCCGCTGGGCTACGACGGACTGGCTTTCATCATCAACCGCAACAACGTGGACTCCTGCATCACGGTGAAGGACATCAAGCGCATCCTTTCGGGACAGGCCACGAAGTGGGACGAGATAAACAAGGGTTCGCGCCTCGGCACTATCGACGTGGTGTTCGACAATCCGCAGTCGGCTGCCGTGAGGTGGGCGGTGGACTCTATCCTCGGCGGCAAACCTATCAACAGCAAGAACATTTCGGCAGTGAAGACGAGTTCTGAGGTTATCAAATATGTGGAGAAAACGCCAAACGCCATCGGCATTATCGGCAGCAACTGGCTCAACGACAAGCGCGACACAACGAACGTTACCTTCAAGAAGAACATCACCGTGATGTCGGTATGCCAAATGGAGAAGGCCAACGAAATGAACAGTTGGAAACCTTACCAGCTGTATTTGCTCGACGGCAGATACCCCTTCGCCCGTACCGTCTACGCCCTTCTTGCCGACCCGTTCCACGGTCTGCCGGTGGGTCTCGCCAACTTCATGCAGTCGCCGCAGGGACAGAAGATTATCCTCAAGTCGGCTCTGTTGCCTTACAGGGGAGACCTGGAGTGGAGAAGCGTGCAGGTAAATGATGAATGATGAATGAAGAATGAAGAGTGAAGAGTGAAGAATTGAGAAATTGAGAATGAAGAATGAATGATTGAGGGTGTCGCCGTTAAGTATTATTCACAGTCGGGGAACAATATACTTGACAAATTTATGTTAGATAAGCAAAAAGTAATTATCTTTGCATACTGCGAGCGGAATGCACGCAAATGACACTCGAAACAATAATACAGGGAAAAACAAACCGGATTATGAAAACGATAAAATATCTATTGACAGGAGCGCTGGTAACAGTATTCAGCGGTTCGGCTATGGCGCAGGCTACAGTTAGCGACGCCGTGAAAGCCATCAAGACAAACAAGGACAAGGCTGCCGTGGC
>CAVHWJ010000033.1:0-15899 GCA_963639565.1 uncultured Prevotella sp.
GCTTTCCGCACTTTTTGTAGTAAATTTGCAGGGGAATGGCATTGCGCAAGATAATACATATCGACATGGACGCGTTCTTTGCGGCGGTGGAGCAAAGGGACAATCCGGAACTGCGGGGGAAACCTGTCGCCGTGGGACACGACGGACCGCGCGGCGTTGTCTCCACGGCAAGTTACGAGGCGCGCCGCTACGGCGTACACTCAGCCATGCCAATGGTAAAGGCGAAGCAGATGTGTTCCTCGCTGATTATAGTCGAGGGCAGATACGAGGCGTACAAGGAGGTGTCGCGGCAGGTTCACGCTATCTTCAAGAGGTACACCGACCTGATTGAACCAATCTCAATCGACGAGGCGTTTCTCGACGTGACGGAGAACAAGCGGGGCATCGCCTTGGCGGTGGAAATAGCGCGGGAAATTAAGGCGGCGATAAAAACGGAACTGCACCTGACGGCGAGTGCCGGGGTGTCTTACAACAAGTTTCTGGCGAAGATTGCGTCTGACTACCGCAAGCCCGACGGACTGTTCACCATTCACCCCGACCGCGCCCTCGATTTCATAGCGCAGCTGCCTGTGGAGGATTTCTGGGGCGTGGGGCCGAAGACGCTCCGTACGATGCACCGCATAGGCATCTTCAACGGCGACCAACTGCGACGCTGCTCGCTGAACCATCTAACCGAGGTGTTCGGGAAAGCCGGACAGATATTCTACGAGTTCGCCCGAGGCATAGACGACAGGCCGGTGGAGAACGTGAGGGTGAGGAAATCGGTGGGGTGCGAACAGACGTTTCTTGAGGACATCACGCGCAAGTCGGCGATAATCATCGAACTATACCACACCGTGCAGGAACTCGTGCAGCGTCTCGCCCGAAGCAAGTTCCGCGGCACCACGCTAACACTGAAAGTGAGATACTCCGACTTCACCACCCTCTCGCGCAGCCTTTCCGCAGCAAAGCCCCTCGTAACCAAAGACCAGATTCTGCCGCTCGCAAAAAAACTCATGGCTCTCACGCCGAAGGACAAGGCGATAAGGCTCATCGGCCTCAGCGTGTCGAACCCTCCCGAAGAGAAACGACCGCAATGGGTTGAGGGCGAACTGGAGTTCAAGGAATACCGCTGATTTTCAGCACTTCAAACGTGTCAAATTGACCGTTTGCAAGGAAAGGAGCATCCGTCCTTCAACCGTCCGTCGGCCGATGAACGGCTGACAAAAGCACCGTCAATATGCGGTTGGGTATTTTGAAGGTCTTTTCAAAAGGCGATTTGCGGATTTTCATTAAAAGATTTTGCGGCAACAAATATTTATCGTATTTTCGCTTGCAAATTGCAAAAGAAAGGATTTGACATGGAAACGGTTTTGAATCAGAAATACATCGTTGATAACTACTGGAACTTACTGAAAGGACTTAGCGACAATATAAAACTCGCGCTAATCAGCAAACTCAGTTCCTCCATTGCCTTGAAAACAGAAGCCTCAGAAGCAAAGAGCATGAAGCTCTCTGATTTTTATGGAGAATTGGAAGGGTATGATTTTCCGAGTGCTTCGGAAATAAGGAACGTGATGCAAGACGAGGACAAGGGCATAAACCAGTTTTGCCTATGAAACGCTATCTTCTTGACACTTGCACCTGCATCGCCATACTGAGGAAAGCCCCAAACATGACAAAAGCGATTTCCCAAATAGACATATCACAATGCTATATTTCGGAAATAACGGTTATAGAACTGAAAGTGGGCGAAAAACTTGGCAGGGCAAAAGCCCCATACGGCAAGTATGTGGACCAGCATATCGATTCGTTCATAAATCACCTGACCGTTATTCCAATCAGCACAAGCATCGACTTCTTCGCTGAGGAAAAAGTCAGACTCCAATTAGCGGGAACTCCTGCCCAAAACAACTTTGACCTGTTAATCGGAAGCACAGCAGTAACCAACGACCTAATCTTGGTGACTGACAACATCAAGGACTTTAAGAAAATAAAAGGCATAAAGATTGAGAATTGGATTGAGAGATAGCCTTCTTGGAAAACCAACAGAAAGTTATCTCTGCAGGGCTGACGACAAAAAACCGCGGCATTGTGCCGTTAATAGGAATTAGTTTCGTAAATTTGCAGAAACAAAAGGAAAACAAAACTTATATAATCGTATGAAACAAACAAAGATTGTCGCTTCAATCAGCGACCGCAGATGCAGCGTAGACTTTATACGCCAGCTGTTCCTCGCGGGCATCAACGTGGTGAGAATGAACACCGCACACGCCACACCCGAGGGCATACGCGAAATTATACACAACACAAGGAAAGTGTCGAAACATATCGGAATCCTCATCGACACAAAGGGACCCGAGGTGCGCACCACAGGGACGGAAGAACCCATACCGTACAAAATCGGCGAGAAGGTGAAAATCTGCGGAAACCCGAACGAGGACACGACGCACGACTGCATAAACGTTTCATACACCAATTTCGTGAACGACGTGAAGGTGGGCGACGACGTGCTCTTCGACGACGGCGAACTCGACATGAAGGTGATTGACAAGGACGACAGCGCACTCTACGTGGAGGTGCAGAACGACGGCAAACTCGGCTCGAAGAAGAGCGTGAACGTGCCGGGCGAACACATCGACCTGCCGGCCCTCACGGAGAAGGACAAGAGGAACATACTGCTCGCCATCGACGAGGACATCGACTTCATCGCTCACTCTTTCGTGCGCAGCAAGGAGGACGTGATGGCCGTGCAGAAGATTCTCGACGAGCACAACAGCGAGATAAAGATTATCTCGAAGATTGAGAACCAGGAGGGCGTGGACAACATCGATGAAATCATCGAGGCTTCCTACGGCATCATGGTGGCGCGCGGCGACCTTGGCATCGAGGTGCCGATAGAGCGCATCCCGGGCATCCAGCGCATGATTATCAAGAAGTGCATCCTGGCGAAGAAGCCGGTTATCGTGGCAACGCAGATGCTGCACACGATGATAAACAACCCGCGCCCCACACGCGCCGAAGTGACCGACATCGCCAACGCCATATACTACCGCACCGACGCCCTCATGTTGAGCGGCGAGACGGCATCGGGCAAATACCCCGTGGAGGCGGTGAAGACTATGGCGGCTATCGCCGAACAGGCTGAGAAGGACAAGTCGAGGGACGCTGACATCCCCGTGCCGTTGAGCGAGAACTGCGACGTGAGCGAGTTCCTCTCAAAACAGGCCATCGAATCTACGGAGCGTCTCAACGTGAAAGGCATCATCACCGACAGCGTTCACGGCAAAACGGCACGCAACCTCGCGGCTTTCCGCGGACCGAACCCGGTGCTCGCCATCTGCGTGAGGGAGCGCACACAGCGTCTGCTCGCCCTGAGCTACGGCGTGATTGCCATTTACCAGCACGAGAAGCTGCAGCCACAGGACCAGTTCATCGCCGCCCTGCGTATGCTCCGCCAAAAGGGCTACCTGAGTATGGACGACAAAATCGCTTACCTCAGCGGCAGCTTCGGTCGCGGCGGCGGCACCACGTTCCTCGAAATCGACAAGGTGTCTGACATGTTCACAAGGGACTATACCCTGCCCAACATGAAGAGACCGTAATAACCGCAAGCACACGGCATAGCTTTATACACACGACATAGCTTTCGGACATTGCGCCCGAAACTTGTTCCAAACAAAAATCCCCGGCAGGGCATCACGCCCGCCGGGGATTTCTGTTTTTATATCAGTCAGTGTTATTTCATTATCTGCATCGTCTTTCCGTCAGCCTTGATAACGTAAACGCCCTGCTGAAGCGGAGAAGCGACAAACTCTGAATATTTCATGCTGCCCACCTTCACGCCGGATGCGGTATATACATCCACAAGGGCGGAAGCCGAAACCTCACCATTCACCTTGTCAATGGAGGTTGCGCCAACGGTCACGTTCTGCCATGCCGTCCATTCTGACGTAACGTCGCCGCTCACGGCCTGTACGCGCCATTTGTATGAACCGGCAGGAAGCGACTGGTATGTATAGGTGCAGTCCTTTACGTCCTTGGTAACACCGGAAACGGTGGCTTTCATCACTGCCGCAGCCTTCGGGGCGGAAGCTGCTTCCTCGAAATCGGAAGCAGTGAAACTGCCGTCGTAAGCGGCGATGTATTCAAGATAGGCACGCTTGGTCGGTGTCAGGGTCACAGTGCAGTTGGTGCTGCCGGCATTAGGCAACACAAGGGTTGTCATCGCGCCGTCCATCGTTATATCCTCAGAAGAAATCTCCTTGCCGTCGGCATCAGACAGCGTAACGGTTGCGGTGGCAGCGTCGGTCTTGTAAGCCGAAGCCTTCAGCCGCACGGTCATGCTCTCCGTCGTGAGGTCTGAGAGCAGCGGTGTGGTGATGTGTCCCTTCACCTTTGACGCGCCCACCTTTATCATGTTGGGACATTCATACACCTTGTAGCCTGTCCAACCAGTCTGCCCCAACCTGCTGTCGAGTTCGGTAGCGATGTCGGTAGAGCCGTCGCCCTTGAAATCCTTTCCGAATTCGGTGAAATCAGCCTCTGCCTTCTTGCTGTCGTCAAGCGAAGGATTGTCAGTAACCTGACGCAGTTCCACGTTGTAAGACTCAGCTCCGTCCACCGCGCTCCATGTCGCCGTGAAGCCGTTGTCGGTGATGTCCTTAGTGGCGGGATCGGCGGGAGTGTCGATACTGATGCCGTTCATAAAGGTGAACGAAATCTTGCCGTCGTTCTCAGCGATGTCGGTAACGGGCTTGCCGAGGTATTTGCGGCCGTCGGAATTGGCGTTGAAGAGCCATGCTGCCGGCGATGACGTGTCGGTGATAGAGGTGTTGCCGCTCGTTCCCGGATAGGTGTCGCCGCTCAGTGTGTAGTCCGACAGGTTGTTGTCGGCAGGAAGGATGGTGATGCGCTGGTGGCTCGCCACGTTGTTCACGGTGTTGTAATCCCACGCCGTCTTGTCGTAGTCGATGTGGAGCACGAGCATACCGCTGCCCGGCAGACTCGCGTCGGTGCCTTCCTTGCGGCGGTTCTCAAAGAGGTAGTACTCAGTCGGGGTCTTCTCGTTGTAGACGATATAAGCCTCGGGCGACTCCGACAGCGGCTTCATGTCCTTCACGTAGCACGGCGACTTGAGTTCAGTGGGCTGCAGCCATCCGCTCACCCATTTCTCGTAGGAGTTATATCCCACGGGAGCGTAGCCGTCGCCGCCGTAAGAACCGTCGTCCATTATTCCCCATGAACTCAGTCCGAAACCGCCTTTATACTGCGTGTCGTACATATCGGGCAGTCCGAGGCAGTGGCTGAACTCGTGGCAAGCCGTACCGATGCCGTCCATGTATGTGCCGGAATAGCCGTAGAGTTCCGAAGAGCATCCGTAGGTGTTTATCTTCACGCCGTCACACGTCAGTGAATAGCCGGCAGAATAAAGGTCCCATTCGTGCGGCCAGATTGTCTCGGGATAGATGCGCGACGCCGACGCCTCGCCGTAGCCGGCATAGATGAGGAACACCTGGTCCACCTCGCCGTCGCCGTCCCAGTCATACTTGGAGAAGTCCACCTGGTCATCAACGAGCTTGCAGGCCTCATATACCATACCTCCCGGGTCCACGTCGTTGCCGCTGCTGTCGTTAGCGCCGTAAGATGCCATGTCCTTTGACACGGTTACAGGGCCAACAACGTCGAAATCCAAGTCAAACAGTCCGTAGCTCTGCGCCTTGAAATAGTCGCTCACGCAACTCGCATTGCCGAGTTTGGAATAACCCTCCTGATTGAAGAAATTGTTCCATTCCTCCTGGTTGTGCGCCGTCTGCATCGCCTTGTCCTTGAAATTCACGAGGATTACAAGTCCCGTGCGCTTGCCTGTCACGCCGATGCCTTCGCCGCCCCACGCGCCGGCCATGGTCTTCTTGGGGGCTTTCGCGGGCGATGTCTTTGCGAGGCGCGCCAGTCTCGCGGCGTTGCGCTTCTGTCGCAGTTCCTGTCCGAGCGACGTCACCGACGATGCCTCAGCGTCGTAGGTTTTAAGGAACGACAGTTCGTCGGCGGAACGCTGCACAGCGTCGTGCGCCATCTGCCCTGTTGGAACGATGCGCTTGGCGGCATCGAGCTTCGCGTAGTAATAAGCTCCGTCAGCACCTTTCACGAGAGGCATCCCGTCTTCGGTGCAAGTGTAATGGAAATTCTCGTCGCCGCGAGTCATCACCGTGAGCACGGTGCCGTCGGGTTGTTTCACCTGACTCTTGCCCGGGCGTGCGGGAACTGCCATCATTGAGGCAGCCAGCATAAATGCTGCTGCATAAGTAAGAATTCGTTTGTTCATATATATATCATTTATAGTTATCATTTATCTATTATCACATTTTCTTTCCTCCTGAACATCCTGTCCACGACAATGGCGATTGCCCCGTCGCCCGTAACATTGCATGCCGTGCCGAAACTGTCCATAGCGATGTAGAGCGCAATCATCAGGGCCTGCATATCAGAGGTGAAACCGAGGATTGACGCCAAAGGGCCTAAGGCCGCCATTACGGCTCCGCCCGGCACGCCGGGAGCAGCGACCATACAGACAGCCAGCACAAAGATAAAATTCAGGAAGAGCAAAATATCATGGGGCATACCGTTTATCAAACAGATAGTAAATGCGCAACAGGTTATCTTCATCATCGAACCCGACAGATGAATGGTGGCGCACAGGGGGATGGTGAATCCGGCGATGCCGTCGGTCACTCCATTCTTCAGCGTCTGCTTCAGAGTTACAGGAATTGTGGCAGCCGAAGAGGATGTACCCAACGCCGTGAAATAGGCCGGCATCATGTTGAATAACAGTCGCAGGGGATTCTTGCGGGACAAACCGCCCGCAATCAAAAACTCGTATGCAAGGATGCACACATGGAGCAAGAAGATAACAACAATTATCTTGGCGAAGACTAACAGTATGTGATAAGCCTCGCCCGTATACGTCATACTAAGAAAGATACCAAAGATATAAAGAGGCAAAAGCGGAATGATGCACCTGTTGATGACGCCGGAAATGATTTCCTTAAATTCATCGAAAACGCCCTTTACGGTGTGCAGCCCTTTATAGGCAATGCCTATTCCTGCCACAAACGAGAACACAAGCGCGCTCATCACATCCATTATTGGCGGTATACTGAGATTGAAAAAGGTGGGCAGTTCTCCCACAGTGCCGACGCTCACTTGTTCCGTGCCGGCGACCAGAGAGGGGAAAAGCACAACTCCCGTCCCGTACCCCAACAGACCGGCCAAGATTGTGTCCACGAAAGCCAAAGCCACCGTGACAAGCAACATTTTGCCTGCCCCATGACCGATGTCGGCAATGGCAGGTGTCACCAAACCTACGATAATGAGCGGTATCATAAAATTAAGGAACTGGCTGAAGATGCCGTTGAATGTAACAAAACATCTCACCAAAGGTTCATTAAGCACATTGCCAAGCAACACGCCTAATACGATAGCGATTATTATCCTCGCCAACAAGGGTATCTTTATCTTAATCTTTCTCATCATCTCAACATGAAGCAACGGTTACTGTCTGTATGATTACACCCTAAAGACTTAAATCCCCTGTCACAGAAAATTCCACAACAGGGGATTTTGTATCATATCACACCAAGCGAAATGTTTATACTCATTTGCACTCAGTATTTAAGTCACATCATTTAATACTCCCCCCACGCCTTAATCTCGATATCTTCGAGCTTTATCGTGCAGAAGGCATAGATGAAAGCACTCGCCAGACGGCTGTTGGTGATGAGCGGCACATTGAGGTCAATGGCGGCGCGGCGTATCTTGTAGCCGTTGGAAAGTTCAGAACTGGTGAGGTCTTTCGGTATGTTCACCACCATGTCAATCTCGTGGTTGTGGAGCATATCGAGAGCCTTGGGCGCACCGCCCTCAGCCTCTTCCGACGGCCACAGCACACGGGTGTTCTCGATGCCGTTCTCAGTGAGGTACTTGCTCGTGCCGCCGGTGGCATAGAGCTTGTAACCGTTCCTGACGAGCATCTGCGCCGCGTCGAGCATATCGGCCTTCTGCTTCGCGCCTCCTGTGGAAAGGAGAATGGTTTTCTTGGGGATGCGGTGCCCCACGGAGAGCATACTCTTCAAGAGGGCGCAGTTGGTGTCGTTGCCGATACAGCCCACCTCGCCCGTGGAACTCATGTCCACGCCGAGCACCGGGTCGGCCTTCTGCAAGCGGTTGAAGCTGAACTGCGAAGCCTTGATGCCCACATAGTCGAGGTCAAAGAGGTTCTTCGACGGTTTCTCAACCGGCAAACCGAGCATCACCTTGGTGGCGAGTTCGATGAGATTTATCTTGAGCACCTTGCTGACGAAGGGGAACGAACGGCTGGCGCGGAGGTTACACTCAATCACGAGGATGTCGTTGTCGCGCGCCATGAACTGTATGTTGAACGGTCCGTTGATGTGCAGTTCCTTGGCAATCTGACGCCCCACCCTCTTCACACGGCGCACCGTCTCGACGTAGAGTTTCTGCGGCGGGAACTGGATTGTGGCGTCGCCGGAGTGAACGCCGGCAAACTCGATGTGCTCGGAAATGGCGTAGGCAATCACCTCGCCGTCCTTCGCCACTGCGTCCATCTCTATCTCCTTGGCGTGCTCGATGAACTTGCTCACCACAACGGGGTGGTCTTCGCTCACGTTGGCGGCCAACTGGAGGAAACGCCTCAGCTCGTCCTCGTTGGAACATACGTTCATCGCCGCACCGGAAAGCACGTAGCTCGGACGCACAAGCACCGGGAAGCCCACACGCTTGATGAAGCGGTCGATGTCCTCCATGCTCGTCAGCGCGCTCCACTCCGGCTGGTTGATGCCGTTGTTGGTGAGCATCTGCGAGAACTTGGCGCGGTCTTCGGCATTGTCGATGTCCTCCGCCTTGGTGCCGAGGATTGGCACATGCTGCTCGTTTAGACGCATGGCGAGGTTGTTGGGAATCTGTCCGCCGGTAGACACGATAACGCCGTGCGGCTGCTCCATGTCGATGATGTCCATGACACGCTCAAAGGTGAGTTCGTCGAAATACAGGCGGTCGCACATATCATAGTCGGTGGACACCGTTTCGGGGTTGTAGTTTATCATCACGCTGCGGTAGCCCTCCCTGCGAATGGTGTTCAGGGCCTGCACGCCGCACCAGTCGAACTCCACCGACGAACCGATGCGGTAAGCTCCCGAACCGAGCACGATGATGCTGCGGTGGTCGTTCTCGAACGTTATGTCGCTCTTCACCCCGGCGTATGTCACGTAGAGGTAGTTCGTCTGTGCCGGATATTCCGCCGCAAGGGTGTCTATCTGCTTCACGACAGGCAGGATGCCGTAGTTCTTGCGCAGACTGCGCACTGTCAGTCCGGCCTTCGCCATACTGTGGAGTTCCTGCTCCAGACCCACCGCGCGGGCGATCTGGAAATCGGTGAAGCCGTAGACCTTCGCCGTGCGCAGCAGTTCCTTGTCGAGCGTGTTGATGTTGCAACGCTTCATCGCCTCGTCGATGTCGATGATGTGCTTCAGCTTCTCGAGGAACCACTTGTCAATCTTCGTCAGTTCGTGTATGTCGTCCACGCTGTAACCCTTGTGCATCGCCTTGGAGATGACAAACACACGCTTGTCGGTAGGCTCGCGCAGGGCGGCGTCGATGTCGTCGATTTCCAGTTCCTTGTTCTCCACGAAACCGTGCATCCCCTGCCCTATCATGCGGAGACCCTTCTGTATGGCTTCCTCGAAGTTGCGCCCGATAGCCATAACCTCGCCCACGGACTTCATCGAGGAACCAAGTTCCTTGTCCACGCCGCGGAACTTGCTCAAATCCCAACGCGGTATCTTGCACACCACATAGTCGAGGGCCGGCTCGAAGAACGCCGATGTGGTCTTCGTCACGGAGTTCTTCAGTTCAAACAGTCCGTAACCCATGCCAAGTTTCGCCGCCACGAAAGCCAAGGGATAACCCGTGGCCTTTGAAGCCAGTGCGGAAGAACGGCTCAACCGGGCGTTCACCTCGATCACGCGGTAGTCCTCGCTCTTGGGGTCGAAGGCATACTGCACGTTGCACTCGCCCACGATGCCGATATGGCGGATAATCTTTATGGCGAGGGCGCGCAGCTTGTGGTATTCCGAATTGGTGAGCGTCTGCGAGGGGGCGATTACGATGCTCTCGCCGGTGTGGATGCCGAGGGGGTCGAAATTCTCCATGTTACACACCGTGATACAGTTGTCGTAACGGTCGCGCACCACCTCGTATTCTATCTCCTTCCAACCTTTCAGACTCTTTTCCACCAGCACCTGGGGAGAGAAAGAGAACGCCTTTTCGGCGAGTTTGTCGAGTTCCTCCTCATTGTCGGCAAATCCCGAACCCAGTCCGCCGAGTGCGTAAGCCGCGCGGATGATTACAGGATAACCCAGTTCGGCTGCCGCCTTGCGTGTCTGCTCGATGTTCTCGCAAGCCTCGCTCTTGATAGTCTTCACGTTTATCTCGTCGAGTTTCTCCACGAAAAGCTCGCGGTCTTCGGTGTCCATGATTGCCTGGACGGGAGTGCCGAGAACCTTCACTCCGTATTTCTCGAGCACACCGCTCTTGAAGAGTTCCACACCGCAGTTGAGCGCGGTCTGGCCGCCGAACGACAGCAGTATGCCGTCGGGGCGTTCTTTCTCAATAACGCGCTCCACGAAATAGGGCTGCACGGGAAGGAAATATATCTGGTCGGCAACGCCCTCGGAAGTCTGCACCGTGGCGATGTTGGGATTTATAAGCACGGTCTTTACACCCTCTTCGCGGAGGGCTTTCAAGGCCTGCGAACCGGAATAGTCGAACTCGCCGGCCTCACCGATTTTTAATGCTCCTGAACCTAAGAGCAGGACTTTCTTTATATTCTCGTCTTTCATCTTAATCTTTTTTTATTATTTCAAGCTATCCACGAACTTGTCGAACATGAACTCTGTGTCTACCGGACCGGAACAAGCCTCGGGGTGGAACTGGCTGGAGAACCAGGGGTTCGTCTTGTGGCGTATTCCCTCGTTGCTGCCGTCGTTCATGTTCACGAAGAACTCCTCCCAGTCGCTGCCCAGTGTGCGGGCATCAACGGCATAGCCGTGGTTCTGGCTCGTCACGAAACACTTTTCCGTGCCTACCATCCTCACCGGCTGGTTGTGGGAGCGGTGACCGTATTTCAGTTTGTAGATGCTCGCCCCGCCGGCCTTGGCAAGCAGCTGGTTGCCCATGCAGATACCGCAGATAGGCTTGTTGGAACGGCTCATCTGCTTGCGGATGATGTTCACGGCATCCTCGCACATGTCGGGGTCGCCGGGACCGTTGGCAAGGAAGAGACCGTCGAAATCCATGTCGGTGTAGTCGTAGTTCCACGGCACGCGGATTACCTCCACGCCGCGGTTGATGAGGCAACGGATGATGTTGTTCTTCACTCCGCAGTCCACGAGCACCACCTTGCGCCCCACTCCTTCGTTGTAGCGTATCACCTCCTTGCAGCTCACCTTGTCCACGAAGTTCACGCCCTCGTAGTGCGCCTCGGGGATATTGTCGGGTTCGTCGTCGAAGAGTATCTTGCCCATCATCACGCCGTGCTCGCGCAACACCTTTGTCAGCTCGCGCGTGTCGATGCCCGTGATGCCCGGCACCTGCTCGCGCTTGAGCCAGTCGGCAAGCGACTCCACGGCGTTCCAATGGCTGTACTGCTCACTGTAGTCAGCCACGATGATGGCCGACGCGTAAATCCTGTCGCTCTCCATGAATGTGGCGATGCCGTTGGCCTCAACGCTGAACGGCGGCACGCCGTAGTTGCCGACAAGCGGATATGTGAGCGTCATCAGCTGCCCAGCGTACGACGGGTCTGTGAGACTCTCGGGATAACCCATCATGGCAGTGTTGAAGACCACCTCTCCTGCCACCGGCTTGTCGTAGCCGAATGACTTGCCATGAAACTTTGTTCCATCCTCTAAGACTAAAGTTACGTTTCTCATCTATTCTGTTTTTTCCTTGCGGTTATCTATATATTCTAATAATGTGTAAGGACGGTAAAAAGCCGCCGCCTATTTCCTGTATTTCTTCTCGTAGTAGTTCACGAATGCCCGGTTCACAAGTTTCGTTCCGCCCGGTGTGGGGTAGTTGCCGGTGAAATACCAGTCGCCCTTGTGGTCGGGTATCGCGGAGTGGAGTCCCTCGATAGACTGGTAGACGAGTTCCACGGGGGTCTTCATACCGTCGGGACGGAGCATCTCCACGATCTTCCGGTTTATCTCCTCCACGCTGAACATCCTGTAAATGTTCCTCACGCCGTTGGTCATCTCGCCCTTGTCCTTCAAGAGTTCCGCCTTGCACATAGCGTAGGTGTCGTCGATGACGCTCTCCTGCCCGCGCTCTTTCAGCAACTCTATCGTGGCGCGGAACACGCAGAACTCCTCAAGGCTCGGCATGTCGATGCCGTAGTAGTCGGGGTAGCGTATCTGCGGCGAACTGCTCACGATTACGATTTTCTTGGGATGCAGACTGTCGAGGATTTTCAGGATGCTCTCCTTCAGCGTGGTGCCGCGCACGATGCTGTCGTCGATTATCACGAGATTGTCCTCGTAGGGATGCAGCGAACCGTATGTCACATCATACACGTGCGACGCCAAGTCCTTGCGCGAGTTGCCCTCGGTGATGAACGTGCGGAGCTTGATGTCCTTCCACGCCACCTTCTCGCTGCGCACGTAGGTGTGGAGTATCGCTTCGAGTTCCTCGCGCGTCGGCACATGGTCGAGGCTCTGTATGCGCTCTATCTTCTGGTCGTTGAGGTATTTCTTGAATCCACCCAGCATACCGTAGAACGCCACTTCCGCCGTGTTGGGGATGAACGAGAACACGGTATGCTCAGTGTCGTGGTCCACTGCCTTCAATATGGAATCCGTGAGCTGTTCGCCGAGTTTCTTGCGCTCCTGATAGATGTCGCAGTCGGAGCCGCGGCTGAAATATATCCTCTCGAACGAGCACTTGCTGTCGCCGCGCTGGTCGAGTATCTTTTCGATTGAAATGCCGCCGTTCTTGTCCACTATCACGGCGTGGCCAGGCGCGAGTTCGTGGATGTCGTCGCAGTCCACCTCGAACGTGGTCTGCAATACCGGCCTCTCGCTCGCCACGGCGATAACCTCGTCGTCCATATAGTAGAACGCCGGACGGATGCCCCACGGGTCGCGCACGGAGAACATCTCGCCGCTGCCCGTAAGTCCGCACATCACATAGCCGCCGTCGAAATCGGGCATCGTGGTCTTCAGCACGTTGCCTATCACCACGTTGTTGTCGATATAGTCAGTTATGTCGCGCCCGGCGAGTCCCTTCTGCTGCGCCGCGACGAAATTACGCTCCACCTCGCGGTCCAAGCGGTGTCCCATATATTCAAGCGTGATATAGCTGTCGCTGTATATTCGGGGCGACATTCCCATGCCCACGAGCTTGTCGAATATCTCGTCGATGTTGGTCATGTTGAAGTTGCCGCAGAGGCAGAGGTTCTTCGCCCTCCAGTTGTTGCGGCGCAGGAAAGGATGCACGTATTCCAGTCCCTTCTTCCCCGTGGTGGAATAGCGCAGGTGTCCCATATACATCTCCCCGGCAAAGGGCAGGTGCTTCCTCGCATAGTCCACGTCGGAGAGTTTCTCTTCGGGAACGGCGGCGAACTTTCTGTGAACTCTCTGAAAGATCTCCGTTATGGCGTTTGAGCCTTCCGCCCTCTCCCTGAACATATACTCATTGCCCGGCTTCGCCTCCAGGTTCACGCACGCCATGCCGGCGCCCTCCTGTCCGCGGTTGTGCTGCTTCTCCATCATGAGATACAGCTTGTTCAGACCGAACATCCAAGTTCCATACTTCTGCTGATAGTACTCCAGCGGCTTGAGCAACCTCACCATAGCCACTCCGCATTCATGCTTCAACGGTTCCATCTATATTTTCTTTTATCGTTATATTTCCGGAATAAATCCCTACCTTATATATATAAACCAAGGGGCTTGCTCCCTTGCGAGGAGTAGCCCCATGAAAAAAAATACGTTATTCAACAGTGACCGACTTCGCGAGATTTCGCGGCTGGTCAACGTTCTTGCCTTTGCACACCGCAACGTGATAAGCCAACAGCTGCAAGGGAATGGAGGCTATCAGGGGTTCCAGACATTCAAGTGTCTGCGGCATCTCGATAACCTCGTCGGCAATCTGGCTGATTGTCTCGTCGCCCTTCGACACGAGGGCGATAATCTTTCCGCGCCTCGCCTTTATCTCCTGTATGTTGCTCACCACCTTCTTGTACATATCGTCCCTCGGGGCAATCACCACCACAGGCATATCGGAGTCGATGAGGGCGATAGGCCCGTGTTTCATCTCCGCCGCGGGATAGCCCTCAGCGTGGATATAGCTAATCTCCTTGAGCTTCAAAGCCCCTTCGAGGGCTACCGGGTAACTGAACCCTCTGCCCAAGTAAAGGAAATTGCGTGCGTAGGTGAAGCTGCGGCTCAGTTCGGCAATCTTATCGTGTACCTTCAGCACAGCCTTCATCTTTTCGGGAATGACAGCCAGTTCGTTCACCACCTCCGAATAGAGTTTTTCGGAGATAGTGCCTTTCGCCTTGGCGAGCGCCAGGGCAAGCATCGTGAGCACCGTAACCTGTCCCGTAAACGCCTTGGTGGAAGCCACGCCGATTTCAGGACCCACGTGGATGTAAGAGCCGGTGTCCGTTGCGCGCGGTATGCTCGAACCGATGGCGTTGCAGATGCCGTAGACGAACGCCCCGTTTTCCTTGGCGAGCTTCACCGCTGCAAGGGTGTCGGCCGTCTCTCCGCTCTGCGATATGGCGATAACCACGTCGTCGCTGTTGATAACCGGGTTGCGGTATCTGAACTCGCTGGCGTATTCCACCTCCACGGGAACACGGCAGAACGACTCTATCACCTGCTTGCCGATAAGTCCGGCGTGCCACGACGTGCCGCACGCCACGATGATGATGCGCTTGGCGTTGAGCAGGTATTTCTTGTAGTCGATAACGGCACTGAGCACCACGTTGTTGGCCTCGGTGTTTATCCTGCCCCTCATGCAGTTGCCAAGACATTCGGGCTGCTCGAAAATCTCCTTGAGCATGAAATGAGGATAGCCGCCCTTCTCTATCTGACCGATGTTCAGCTCTATCTTCTTTACCTCCGGCGATGTCTTGATGTTCTGTATGTCCACCACCTTGAGTTCCTCGCCAAGACGGATAACGGCGATGTTGTCGTCGTCGAGATAAACCACCTTGTCGGTGTATTCGATGATTGGCGTGGCGTCGGAACCGAGGAAGAACTCGCCTTCGCCGATGCCAATCACCAGCGGACTCTGTTTGCGCGCCGCTATCACCTGGTTCTGCTCCCTCTTGTCGAGGATCGCTATGGCGTATGCGCCGATGAGCTGGTGTAGGGCGAGTTGCACGGCGGTGAGCAAGTCCACCTTGCGGCTCGTCTGTATGAACTCGATGAGCTGCACGATAACCTCCGTGTCGGTGTCCGACCGGAAATGCACGCCCTCTGAAATGAGTTTCTTCTTCAGGTCGGAATAGTTCTCGATTATTCCATTGTGGATTATCGCAAGGTTTTTCGACTCCGAATAATGGGGATGGGCGTTCACCGACGAGGGTTCGCCGTGGGTCGCCCAACGTGTGTGGGCGATGCCCACCTGACCGCTGATATTCTTGTCGGCGCAAAAAACCTCCAAGTCAGCCACCTTTCCCTTCGTCTTGTAGACACTGAGTTCGCCGTCGCCGTTAATCAACGCCACTCCGGCACTGTCGTAGCCCCTGTATTCAAGGCGTTTCAATCCGTTGATGAGTATCGGGTAAGCCTCCCGATTACCGATATATCCTACGATTCCACACATAGCTTACT
>CAVHWJ010000034.1:0-1636 GCA_963639565.1 uncultured Prevotella sp.
AGTTCCTACGTGAACTCCATCGACGAACTGGAGCGCATCACCGGCTACGATTTCTTCCCCTCCCTGCCCGACGACATCGAAAACAAAATAGAAGCCACCGCCAACGCCGCCGAATGGGGGCTATAAGAGCATCTTACCGCCCGGCATTTTGTGCATCTTAGCAAATTAGAAACAAGCAAAAAGTGCATTTTAGCAAATTAGAAACGAGTAAAATCTGCATTTTAGCAAATTAGAAACAGGCAAAAAGTGCATTTTAGCAAAGTTTAAGAAGCACAACCGACTGTTTTTAAGCAACTTATTATACTTTTGCAAAGTGTTGTTATAAATTGTTTCAAAAACAGGGTTGTTATGGTAGATGAAAAGATTATATTGCAGGTATTGTCGGAACAAAAGGAATACGTGGAAAACTACGTTCCGCAAAAGTGGATAGACAGGTACGAAGAGACACTTTTTGAGTTCGACAGTCCGCTGGCACAGGTAATCATCGGAGTAAGGCGAAGCGGAAAATCCACGCTTTGCCACAAGGCTCTGTTGCAGCACGGCGTGAAATACGGGTATGCCAATTTCGACGACGACCGGCTGGCAAATCTGCGCACGGAGGATTTGAACACCGTGCTCTCGTGCATATATCAGGTTTATGGCACAGACATCAAATACATCTTCCTTGACGAAATACAGGACGTGGAGGGTTGGCACCTGTTTGTAAACCGGCTACTACGCGGCAATCTGCACATTGTGGTGACTGGCAGCAACGCCAAGCTGCTAAGTGGCGAACTTGCCACGCATCTTACAGGCCGCTACAACGAAATACGCCTCTTCCCCTTCTCCTTTTATGAATACTGCACATATCACCGGATTGACACCACCGGTATCACCACCAAGGCTGAGGCAGAAAGGAAGCGGGCTTTCATGGACTACATCGTGACAGGTGGATTCCCGGAAATACAGAACATACGCAACAAGCGTGGATATGTGCAAAGCCTGTTGGAAGCCATTGTAAGCAAGGACATCCAAAGGCGTTTCAACATCCGCAATGCCGACGCCCTGCGGAAAACAGCCAACCATCTCATAAACAACGTTTGCCAAGAGGTGAAATACGACGACTTGGCAAAGCTGCTCGGCATAACCGACATGACAGCCAAGAAATACGTGGATTATCTGCGTCAGGCTTTCCTGATACAGCTCCTTGCCAAACATTCTTTCAAGAGCAAGGAGCGCATCCGGAGTTCAAAGGCATATATCGTAGACCCTGGTCTCCAGAACAACCGCGACAACGCTTTCGCCGCCGAAAACATCGGGTGGCGACTAGAGAACGTCGTCTACATAGAGCTTCTCCGGCGGTGCGCCAACAATTTTCTGGACATCTTTTATTACAAGGAATCGCCACGTTCAAAGGAAGTGGATTTCGTAGTGTGCAACCAAGACAAAGCCGTGGAACTGATACAAGTAGCCTACGACATCTACAATGCAAAGACCTTCAAACGAGAAACGGACTCGCTCATAAAAGCCTCCGCCTCCTTGCGCTGCGACCAGCTCACCCTCATCGCCTTCACCCCGACACGTGACATCGAGTTAGGCGGAAAGCACATCCGCATCGTTTCAGCCACAGAATGGCTGCTTACGCAACAAACAGAGC
>CAVHWJ010000034.1:2555-5798 GCA_963639565.1 uncultured Prevotella sp.
GGACGGCGTGGCAGAACGACAAATAAAGCTGGAAAGCGTGAAAATAAAAGAAGTGGTAAGTGCCCTTGAGCGTTTCGCGCCCCTGCCCCTGCAAGAAGGCTTCGACAATGCCGGCTTGCAGGTAGGATTGACAGAGGCGGAAGTTTCAGGGGCATTGTTGTGTCTTGACGTGACGGAGAGCATCGTGGACGAGGCGGTGGAGAAAGGGTGCAACCTAATCATTTCCCACCACCCCCTGATATTCCGTCCGCTGAAAAGAGTGACCGGCGGCGACTATGTGCAGCGGTGCGTGGCGAAAGCCATTAAGAACGACATCACGGTGGTGTCGATGCACACCAACATGGACAACGCCCGCGGCGGAGTGAACTACAAGATTGCCGAGAAGATGCAACTCACCGGCGTGAGGTTCTTCGCCGAAAAGGAGGTGGAAGGCACGGCGTGCGGCAGCGGCACGATAGGCGAACTGCCGGAGCCGATGGCGGCTGACGATTTCATCACGATGCTGAAAAAGACGTTCGACGTGGAGTGCGTGCAGTGCAACCAGCTGCTGCGCCGCCCGATACGGCGCGTGGCGATATGCGGCGGAGCGGGTTCGTTCCTGCTCCCCGACGCGGTGCGCCTCGGGGCAGACGCTTTTGTGACGGGCGAAATGCACTACCACGAATACTTCGCCCACGAGCAGGAGATACAAATTGCCGTCATCGGGCATTACCAGAGCGAACAGTTTACAAACGAAATATTCAAATCAATAATCGAGGAGGAGTGCGAGGGAGTGAGAACCGTTCTCACCGGCCACAACACGAATCCCATAATCTATTTATAAGAAATATGGCAAAGAAAGACCCTACAGACTTGTCTGTCGAACAGAAACTTGAAGCCCTCTACCAGTTGCAGACCACCTTGTCGGCCATCGACGAGAAGAAAGCCCTCCGCGGAGAGCTGCCGCTCGAGGTGCAGGATTTGGAAGACGAAATTGCCGGACTTGACACCCGCGTGGAGAAGATCAAGGCCGAAATCGAGGATTTCCAGAGCGCGGTGTCGTCGAAGAAAGCCGAGATTACAGAGGCTGAGGCCAGTGTGGAGCGTTACAGGAAGCAGCTCGACGACGTGAAGAACAACCGTGAGTACGACACGCTGACAAAGGAGATTGAGTTCCAGTCGCTGGAGATAGAGCTTTGCAACAAGAAGATACGCGAGGCCGCCACGAAGATTGAGGAGCGTCAGCACGACCTGGAGCACGCCGAGGCACTTATCGCCGACCGCAAACAGGCTCTCGAGGAGAAAAAGAACGAGCTTGACGAGATTATCGACGAGACACGCGCCGAGGAGGAAATCCTGAAGGAGAAGGCAAAGGAACTCGAAGTTAAGATAGAGCCGCGTCTGCTCGCCAGCTTCAAGCGCATCCGCAAGAACGCCCGCAACGGACTGGGCATCGTCTACGTGCAGCGCGACGCCTGCGGAGGATGCTTCAACAAGATACCGCCGCAGCGCCAGCTCGACATCAAGATGCACAAGAAAATCATCGTGTGCGAATACTGCGGACGCATCATGATAGACCCGGAACTTGCCGGCGTGAAGACCGAAGCTCCCGTGGAGGAGAAGCCTAAGCGCAAGCGCGCAATACGCAAGACGACAAAGCTGAAGGGCGTGCCAGAGGACAAACTCTCGTAACCCACGGCGAAAGTCACGACAACAATGAGGAAAACTGCCGGAGACAATCGGAAAAAGCCATTTCTCCGTGTCTCCGGCGTTGCGTTTCCTTTCAGTGGAATCATACCTATTAACATAACACAACCTTACTGATTTATGGAAAAGACAAAGACACAGACGCAGAACTACA
The DNA here is from genome assembly GCA_963639565.1 of uncultured Prevotella sp. Classification (GTDB taxonomy): domain Bacteria; phylum Bacteroidota; class Bacteroidia; order Bacteroidales; family Bacteroidaceae; genus Prevotella. The sequence goes on from CAVHWJ010000034.1 coordinate 4,396, forward strand.
CGTTCGCGTTTATCATCATGCTGGCCGTGCTGTTCCTCATCGGCTTCATCACGACCATGAACAACTCGATGATCGATTTCTGCAAAAAGGCGTTCGGACTTAACAACGCCCAGGGGCAGCTCGTGAACACCGTGTTCTACGGGGCCTACATCCTGTCGATACCCTTCGGACTGCTGATGAAGCAGATAGGCTACAAGAAGACGCTGCTCCACGGACTCATCTTCATCGGCGTGGGCTTCATCATCAACTATACGGGCATATCCGCCACGCTCGCCAGCGACACGCCGGTGATATACGCCGTGTACCTCGGCAGTATGTTCGTGGTGGCACTCGGCATCGTGATGCTCCAGCTCGTCGCCACGCCATACGTAATGGTGCTCGGCCCGGCAAACAAGGGAGCGTTCCGCATGACGCTCGCCAACGCCCTCAACTCCGCCGCCACAACGGTGGCCCCGGTGTTCATATCAAACGTGATACTCAACGAGAGCGACCCCACGCCCGACCAGGTGCCGGGACCGTTCCTCGGTCTCGGCGTGTTCACCCTCATATTGTGTCTGCTCCTGTTCTTCATCAAACTGCCCAACATCAACGAGGCGGAACAGGCCGGCAAAAAGCCGGGCACGCCCGAAAGGGAATACAAGAGCAGCGTGTTCAAATACCCCTACGTGTGGCTGGCCTCGCTCGGCATCTTCTTCTATATGGGAATAGAAATCGGCATACCGTCGATGCTGCCCGCCTATTTCAAGCACCACGCCGACTTGCAGCAGTACGGACAGGTGACAGACTTCCTGACCTACTACTGGGGCGGAATGCTCGTGGGAAGGTTCGTGGGAGCCGGCATCCTCAACAAATACAAGCCGCGCCCGATACTCACCATCTGCACGATATGCGGCGCGTTATGCCTCGCCGTGTCGTTCTCACTCAGCGGCATCGCCGCCGTCTACATGATGCTCGCCACTGGACTGTTCCACTCCGTGATGTGGCCGCTGGTGTTCAACCTCGGTCTGCGCAACTTGGGTCCGCACACCAAGGCAGCCTCGGGAATCATTAATGTGGGCGTGATTGGCGGAGCTATCCTCACCCCGATAATGGGAAGGGTGGCGGACAGGCCATACCTCGGCGTGGGCTGCGCCCTGTCGATGATGTTCGTTTACTACGCCTATATGCTGTGGTTCTGCAACCGCGGAAGCAGGATTGGTCTGAAGAAATAAGACTCTCATATAAAAAACATAAAAAAAAAAGGAGAATAACGCCACATGACAAGCCACGCAATCAGTCTTTTCGACCAAATCGTGCAAGCCGACAAGGCCGCCACGGTGTTCCTGAACTGCGACATGGGCAGTTCCGCCGATGCCGTGTTCTGGGCGTTGTCGTCGAAACTGATGTGGGTTCCGGTGGCGTTG
>CAVHWJ010000034.1:6259-15877 GCA_963639565.1 uncultured Prevotella sp.
GCGCACGGGGACGCACGGAAAGACAAGTATGGCGGCATAGCCGCAAACATCACATTGTGCCACAGGGTGAAAGCCTTGTGGCACTTTTTTCATTCCGCGTTCTTATTTCACGCAGAATTTGATTAATTTTGCGCAACATATTGTTACCGTTCAACAAGCTCCGGCCGCCACGGCCGCCGCGGAACACAAAAAACATTCGTTATGATAATAAAGACAGACTGTTTCCTGCCCTGTGCCGACCTAACCGAAATTGCGCCCACGCTGGCGCAGCTGAGGGAGTGCCGGGCGGTGAAACATATAAACCTGCTCGTGTCGGAGGAGTTCGCCTCCGCCCACACCGCCCCCGAGGGCTGCACGCTCATCGTGGTGGACAACCTGCGGTCGTCGGCCGCCATAAGCAGCATAGCCGACAACATCGACTGCGAATACGCCCTCATTTACACCAAGACCACGCCGCTGACGATAGGTCTCTACGCCATACGGCGGATGCTGCGCGTGGCAACCGAAACGGGAGCGGAACTGGTTTACAGCGACCACTATTCGGTGGAAAACGGCAACACCGTGAGCCACCCCGTGATAGACTACCAGCCGGGCAGTCTGCGCGACGACTTCGACTTCGGCAGTGTGATACTCATGAAATCGCGGTCGATAAAAGAATACGCCACAGAGAACGCCGAAAAGGAATACCGTTTCGCCGCGCTCTACGACCTGCGCCTCTTCCTGAGCCGCAAGGGAAAGATTTTCCACATCAACGAATACCTCTACACCGAGGAGGAGAGCGACACGAGGACGAGCGGCGAAAAGCAGTTCGACTATGTGGACCCGCGCAACCGCGCCGTGCAGGCGGAGATGGAAAAGGCGGTGACGGAGCACCTGAAACTCACGGGGGCTTTCATCGACACGTCGAACTATGAGACGCCGGACTTCAACGAACAGGCTTTCGACTGCGAGGCGTCGGTCATCATCCCAGTGAGGAACAGGGAGAAGACAATCCGCGACGCAGTGGACAGCGCGCTCTCGCAGAAGACGAAATTCAGGTTCAACGTGATAGTGGTGGACAACCATTCCACCGACAGCACCACCACCCTGCTGCGCGAATACGCTGAAAGGGAGACACCCGACGGCAGTCCGCGGCTCATCCACATCATCCCCGAAAGAAATGACCTTGGCATCGGCGGATGCTGGAACGTGGCGGTGAACGACCGCCACTGCGGACGCTTCGCCGTGCAGCTCGACAGCGACGACCTGTATTCGTCGCCGGCAACCCTGCAGACCATAGTGGACGAGTTCCACAAACAGCACGCCGCAATGATAATAGGCAGTTACAGGATGTGCGACTTCGACCTCAACACCCTGCCGCCGGGACTCATCGACCACGCCGAATGGACCGACGACAACGGATGCAACAACGCGCTGAGAATAAACGGACTGGGCGCGCCGCGCGCCTTCTTCACGCCATTAGCAAGGCAGCTGCAGTTCCCCAACACCAGCTACGGCGAAGACTACGCCATGGCTCTCGCCTTCTGCCGCCGCTACAAGATCGGCAGGATATTCAGCGAACTCTACCTCTGCCGCCGGTGGGGAGGCAACAGCGACGCCGCACTGAGCATAGAAAAGGTGAACGCCAACAACCTCTACAAAGACCGGCTGCGCACCATAGAACTCTCGGCGCGGCAGATGATAACCACGGGACAGGCGGAGTTCATGGACGACAACTCGCTGCACCGCTTCTTCAACAGGCAGATGGAGCAGTGGAACCTGGCGCGCGACAATTTCCGCAACCTCTACAACGTGGAGCAGCGCACACTCAGCGACGGCGGCAACACGCTACGCGTGCAGTACAACCCGGCGCGCATCGTGTCCACGGGGGCGAAGATCGACAAGAAGAGCATCGCCAAACGGCCGTGCTTCCTCTGCCGCAAGAACAGGCCTGAGGAACAGATGTCGAAGACAATCGACAGCGACTTCGAGTTCCTCGTGAACCCCTACCCCATCATGCCGCTGCATTTCACCATACCCATGCGCACCCACCAGCCGCAGGCCATACTCGGCAACTACGGCGAGATACACAGCATACTGACAAGCTATCCCGAACTCGTGGTGTTCTACAACGGTCCGAAATGCGGAGCGTCAGCCCCCGACCACTGCCATTTTCAGGCGGTGTGCAGCGGCAGCCTACCCGTGCAGACAGGTTGGCAGCGGTATTCCAGAAACCTCACGGAACTATATTCCACGCCCGACGGCGACAGCATATCAGCCATAAACGACTACCCCTCTCCGGCACTGCTCATCCGCAGCCACAGCCAGAGGGCTGACTGCGAACTCTTCAAGGTGGCATACAAGGCCCTGCCCCACCGCCCCGGCGACACGGAGCCGATGATGAACCTCGTGTGCTGGCGGCAGGGCGAGACGTTCATCACCGTTGTATTCGCCCGGGCGAAACACCGTCCTGACTGCTATCCGCAGGAGGCGACAGAACAGGACGCTGACAAAACGATGATGATAAGTCCCGGCGCGCTCGACATGGCGGGTCTCATCATCACGCCAAGGAAGGAAGACTTCGACAGGCTCACGGCGGAAGAGGCAGTGGGCATACTGCGCGAGGTGAGCCTTTCCGATGAGGAGTTCGGCGCAGTTAAGGAAAAGATAAAAAGCGCGGCGAGGAAGCAGTCGGCTATCTCCGCCATCTGCCCCAAACGCCACGAGCCTAACGTGAACGTGGGCATCGTGAGCGGAGAGAAGATAGAGTTCTCGCTCAACGGCGAATACTCCGCCAAGGGGGAGACGATAACAGGCAAGCAGACGGTGGAATTCAGCGAGGGCGGAATACTGTGGAACGGCAACCAATACCGCGAACTGTGCTTCACGCCAAAGTCGGACAAGGTGTCGTTCTCGCTCTTCGACGTTACAATCGGCGTGAATTTCCACTGGGAGCGCAAGGAGACGCAGACATTCCTCGGCGAACTGCGCCTTGTGGTGGAGGCTGACAAGATTTGCGCCATAAACACACTTCCCGTGGAGAGGTATCTCGAAAGCGTTATCTCCAGCGAGATGAGCGCGACATCGAGCCTCGAACTGCTCAAGGCTCACGCCGTAATTTCGCGGTCGTGGCTCCTGGCGCAGATGAAGAAGAGGAAAGACGTGGCGGAATCGGGCAACAGTTTCTTCTCGTTTATGAAGAAAGACGACACGCTGATACGGTGGTACGACCGCGAAGACCACACCATATTCGATGTGTGCGCCGACGACCATTGCCAACGCTACCAAGGTATAACAAAGGAAACCTCGCGCCACGTGGCTGAGGCCATCCGTCTGACCAAGGGACAGATACTCGTCTACGACGACGAGATCTGCGACGCGCGCTTCTCGAAATGCTGCGGCGGAGTGAGCGAGGAGTTCCAGTACTGCTGGGAGGACACACGCAAGCCCTACCTCGTCGCCGTGAGGGACACCGTGGAGGGAATGGCAGCCGGAGCCGACGTGCCTGACCTCAGCGGCGAGGCGGCGGCGGAGAAATGGATACGCAGTGCGCCGGAGAGTTTCTGCAACACGCAGGACAGGAAAATCCTCTCGCAGGTGCTCAACGACTATGACCGCGAGACCGCCGATTTCTACCGTTGGCACGTCACCATAACACAGGAGAAGCTGAAGCAGCTGATTGCCGACAAACTGAAAATGGACTTGGGCGACATCCTCGACCTCGTGCCTGTGGAGCGCGGCAAGAGCGGCAGGATAAGCCGGTTGAAGATTGTAGGCACGCAGCGGTCGTTCACTATCGGCAAGGAACTTGAGATACGGCGCACGCTGAGCGACACGCACCTTTACAGCAGCGCGTTTGTGGTGGACAAGTCCGCCGCTGACGGCAACGGCGCGCCTGAGAGTTTCACGCTGACGGGCGCGGGCTGGGGCCACGGCGTGGGCCTCTGCCAGATAGGCGCGGCGATGATGGGCGAAAGGGGCTTCGACTACAGTCAGATACTGCTCCACTACTACCGCAACGCGGAAATAAAGAAGATTTACTGATAAAACAAGAAAACAAGGGAATGAAAGACAAGATAACACCGTGGGCGTGGGTGCCCTCACTGTATTTCGCCGAAGGATTGCCCTATGTGGCGGTCACCGTGCTCGCCATAGAGATATACATCCAGCTCGGACTGAGCGACGCAGAGATAACATTCTACACCTCGTGGCTCTATCTGCCGTGGCTGATAAAGCCGCTGTGGAGTCCGTTCATCGACCTCTGCCGCAGCAAGCGGTGGTGGGTCGTGGCAATGGAGCTGCTCGTGGGAGCGGCATACGCCGGCGTGGCGTTCACCATCCAGGCATCGTGGTGGCTGCAAGGCACGATATGCTTCTTCTGGCTTATGGCGTTTTCGAGCGCGACACACGACGTGGCGGCGGACGGCTTCTACATGATGGGGCTTGACGAACACGGACAAGCGCAGTTCGTGGGCATCCGCAGCACCTTCTACCGTCTGTCGATGATTTTCGGCAAGGGTGTGCTCATCGCCCTCGCCGGCGTGTTGCAGCTGAAATACCGCTATCAGATAAAGTATTCGTGGTGCCTGATATTCTTTGCCCTCACCGGCCTCTTCATCGGTTTCGCCCTCTACCACAACAGGGTGATGCCGCATCCACGCGAGGACGCGATGAAGGAAAGCAAGCGGTCGGCAAAGGAGGTGTTGGCGGAGTTCTGCACCACCTTCGTCACCTTCTTCCAAAAGAAACAGGTGGCGGCGGCCATAGCCTTCTTCCTGCTCTTCCGTCTGCCCGAGGCGTTGCTCACCCCCGTGTCGCAGATATTCCTTCAGGCGCAGCCGAGCCGCGGCGGACTGGGACTGTCGCCTATGGATTTCGGACTGGTGAACGGCACCGTGGGCGTGGTGGGACTTCTCGCCGGGGGCATCGTGGGCGGTCTGGCAGCGAGCCGCGACGGACTGAAACACTGGCTATGGCCGATGACTTTCGCCATCACCATACCCAACGCCACATACCTGTTCCTCGCCTTCGACATGCCCGACAGCCTCTTCGTCATCAACCTCTGCGTGTTCATCGAGAACCTTGGCTACGGCTTCGGTTTCAGCGCATACATGCTGTTTATGATATTCTTCAGCCAGGGCGAGCACAAGACATCGCACTACGCCCTCTGCACCGGCTTCATGGCAATGTCGATGATGCTGCCCGGACTGTTCGCCGGCGCGCTGGCACAGACCGTCGGCTACCAGTGGTTCTTCGTCATCGTAATGGCGAGCTGCATCCTGCCCTTCGCCGTTGCGGCACTGGTAAAGATACCCGACACGCTGGGGAAGGAGCAGAAATAAGCAAGGGAAAATTGTAAAGAGAAATACGAAAACATAGCGATAGCACAGCTAAAAGTCATTTTTTTCGACTTTTAGCTGTGCTATCGGCATATTCGGGCGTTGTAAGCGTATTTCAAGTACGATTTGTAATTTGATTATTCTATCACCCAATCGGTGATGTTCCCAGTGGTGGAATCGAAATTGACGCCAACCTTTGTAATGGGCTTTCCGCAGAGGGCGAAACGCTGGCGATAGTCTTTCAGGTTGATTTGCCGCATTGCCGCCTGAGCGTCTTTGTTGAGCTTCAGTTCTATTATATAAAGGTCGGTGCGCGTGAGCAGCACGATGTCCACCCTGCCTTTGGGCGTATGCACCTCCACATCCACCAGATAGCCGGTCAGGAGCGAGAAGATAACGAAGAGCATCTGCTGGTAGTGACCCTCATAGTTAGTCACGTTGCAGTAAGGCACAGTGCCGAGGAACGTCTGCAACAGTTGCAGCGCACCCTCCATGTCCTGCTTGTCGAGAGCCTGGGCGATACGCCGCGCCGTATTGGTTGTGGCGAGAGTGTTTTGCGTTACGTAATATGGGATGAGGGCTTTTGTCAATCCAACCTTCACCTCCTTGTTAGGCACGTCGAGCGTGTAATAGTTATAGTCACGGTTGTAGTCCTTTATGGTGATATATCCGCTCTGGTAGAGCAGGGGCATAATGGTTGTCATGTTTTCCGTCGGCGCGTCAAACTCGCTCTCGTCGGCCTCCACGCGGTTGAGGTCCGCCGGCAGTGTGCCGTATTTCCGCATCATATTGATAAGGTAGGTCGGCGTGCCGGAAGTGAACCAGTAGGCACCCAGTTCACGCTTTGAAAAGCAGTTGAGCAGACTGTAAGGATTGAAGATGTCAGGCGATTGCTTTGAGAAATGGTATCCGTCATAATACTCCTTTAACTTGGCCACAGTCATTTCTCGTGAATATCCCAATGACTTGGCGAGCACATCAATGTCCTCCGACATATTTTCCAACAGTTCCTCCTCAGTGATGCCGCAGATACCGGCAAATTCATCGTCCATGGAAATGTTTGTTATATTGTTCAGTTCGCTGAAGATGCTGAGTTGAGAGAACTTGGTGATGCCGGTGAGGAAGACGAAGCGCAGCATAGATTCGCAGCCTTTCAACGGACTGTAAAAATTGCGCATTACATAGCGGAGCGCGTCGAGCTGTTCCGTCTCGTGCGCCACGTCAAGCAGCGGAGCGTCGTATTCGTCGATGAGCACAACCACTTGTTTGCCTGTCTTTTCGTACGCCACGTTTATCAAATCGATGAGTCGGTTGTTGGAACCTCTACTGGGAGTGGTTATTCCCCATTTCTTTTCCTCCCTTTCCAAACGGTAGCCCAAGAAATCTTCCAGCTGTTCCTTTCCCATGTGCTTTCCGAGGCTCATGTCAAAATGCAGCACGGGGTATTCTTCCCAGTCCTTCTCCAGCTTTTCAATGGCAAGCCCCCGGAAGAGTTCTTTCTTCCCCTCAAAATAGCTCTGCATGGTAGACACAAGCAGCGACTTGCCGAAGCGGCGCGGTCGCCCCAGGAAGAAATATGTACCGTTGGTATGAGCCATGTGGTAGATATATTCTGTTTTGTCGACATAGAGTTTGTTCTCACGTCTAATTCGCTCAAACGTCTGTATTCCTATCGGATATAATTTCAGTGCCATAGTCGTCTTGTTTCTTTGTCTGCAAAGATAACCAATTCCCTTGAAACCTGTATTTGTCAGACATTGCGACTTTTCCTAATATTTGTAAAAACCGCCCCAGAATGTTAAAAAAGGCGGTTTGGCAACAGGCGGAGCGGCGGTTTGCCGGCGACAAAACCCTTTGAATGAAAGGGCAGACAATGCAAAAGCGGAAGAACAGCGACCGCCAAAGGGTCATTGTTCTTCCGCTTTTCAGCTAACGGGCGGCGCGATAGCCGCCTCAAAACACTTTCTCAGAATTACTGGTAGAGCTTCATGCCGATGTTCATGCCAACGCTGGCCAATACCGCAAAAGCTACCACACATGCTGTCACTAACATAAATGTCAACATAATCAATTTCCTTTCTTTCTTTAGTTACCGTTAAACAATCTTTTTCGCTGCTCTCTTTGCAGCTCCTAATACCTTTTTCGTTTTTCTTCGATGCAAAGGTAGTGCCGTTTGTGTTCGTACACAAGAAATCACGGCCGACTGTCGCTTTACCTGTCCTTTTATTGATTTCAGTCAATAAAAGGCGGAAGGAAGAAATTTAATTATGTAAGCTGATTGACCTAAATCAATGCCACAAGGTTACAAAAGCGTGACAAAATATCAGTTATTTTGACATATTGTATGACTTTCTGTCAATTTTACCGTTATACGTGCGGTTCACCTTTTCTATCTCGGCATAGAGCGTGGGCACCTTGTAAGCCTCCAACCGCCCCTTCAGGAAGAGCGCGAGACCTTTCTTGTCGAGCGGCTGTCCGCCACGGATCACTACAAGGAGTTTCAGTATAGTGCCAAGCACCGGATGCGAGACCGCCACGCACACGCAGTCTGCCACCTGCGGCGATGCCATGGCGGCGTTCTCCACCTCCGTCGGGGCGACCTTGTAACCGCCCACGTTCACCACATCGCCGTCGCGCCCCGTGAGGCGCAGCCGACCTTTGTCGTCTATCATGCCAAGGTCGGACGTATGCAGCACGCCGTCGCGGAGCACCGTGGCGGTAAGCTCGTCGTCGCCGGCATACCCGGTCATCAGCGTTTTGCCGGTGCAGAGGATATGTCCGTCGGCGGAAACCCTTATGCCGGAATGTTTCATCGGTCTGCCGAGACACCCTGCCAGGCACTCGCCGTCGTTGAAATTATACGTGGCGATGATGCCAGTCTCCGTGGACGCGTAGGTGTTGAAGAGCCGCGAATTGGGCAGCGCGCGACAGAGACGGTTCATGTCCTCCTGAGTTATGGCGGCGGCGCCCGTTTCGATGAAGTCAATCTTGTCGGCGAGTTCATGCAGTTTGTCGCCGGCAAACTGCAACAGCATCCTTATGCTTGCCGGAACGAGGAAGGTGGCTACCTTTCCGTTCGCCGTCTCCATGGCGCGGAGCAGTGCGTTGATGTCCCTCATCCCGGCGGTTACGGTCACCGTACCGCCAAGGCGGAACACGGGATAGAGTTTCGACAGACTGCCGATATGGTTCAGCGGTCCGCTGATTACAAAGGTCGTGTCCGTCGTGTAGCCCTGCGCCCCTATCAGGTTCTCGGCATCGGCGAGGATCGCGTCGTGGGAAATCATCACGCCCTTCTGCCGCCCGGTGGTGCCGGTGGTGAAGAGTATGTCAGCCACTCCGTCGGGGATGCCGCCGCCCTGCCCTTTGGCAATCTGCGAGAGCCGCGACCTTGTTTCTTTCGCCACGGCTTCGGGAGTGTCTTTTTCGAGAGGTACGGCAACCTTTCCGGCAAGGTGCGCGGCGAAATATTCCACGAGGAAATCCACCGACTGCGACGCACGGAACACAACGGTTCTTTCTTCCGCGCTTTCTCGCATCGCCTCCGTCCTTTCCTCTATCATCCGCCAAAAGTCGGCGTAGGAATATTCCTTTCCGCCGTCGCAGACCGCCGTCTTGTGGGGATGCGCCGCGGCGTGCTGACGTATGTAGTCCTCTATCCTTGCCATCGCTGCCAGTTGGTTCAGTCCTTGTTCAGTTTGCCCTCCACCATTCTCACGAGAGCGTCGATGTTCTTGAAATTCTTTGGCGTAACGTCGGAATGGTCGAGTTTCACGCCGTACTCCTCGGAGAGAAGCATCAGGATAGTCGTCACGCCCAGCGAATCGAGTTCGCCGAAAAGGAAATCGGAGTCCACATCCACCAGCGGCAGAGCCTCCTCAAGTATTGCATGGATTTTTTCTTTCATAATCGTATCTTATTGTTTCGTTATTTTCAGGTTATTCACAAGTCCCTCGGCACTGTATCTCAGCACCTCGCGTTTCTCCTCGTCAGCCTCAACGGCCTCCACCTGCGCCCCGGGATATACAAGGGCGCAGAGCAGGGCGAGTTCGCCGAACCCGGCATTTTCAATCCGTATCGTGTCGCGCCCGGCGTATTCCGCCACCTCGGCGGCGTAGTTGCCGCTGCACTTCATGTTGCGCGCCACAGTGGCGTAGATTTCCACGCCCTTGTAGCGGTAGCGGTCTTTCACTATCGGAGCGTAATAGTCAGCCGTCTCCCTTTCGGCAGTAATGCGGCGGTATTCGGCGATGTAGTATTCGTGAACACGCTTGGTGAGTTCCGCATAGCCGCAGTTCCA
>CAVHWJ010000035.1:0-15325 GCA_963639565.1 uncultured Prevotella sp.
ACCGGGGACACAAGGATTTTCAGTCCTTTGCTCTACCAACTGAGCTATGGCACCGTTATGTCTGCAAACAGGCGCAAGCCTTATTTGCGGGTGCAAAGGTAAGAAAAATGTTTCGTTCCGCAAAATTTTCCGCCCTTTTTATTTGAATTTTCTTTCGCCTCAAGCCTATACCTTATGTTATATACAGGCTTCCGCATAACGCATACAGGCATCCACCAACCGCCATAAACCGCCCTCTGCAAAGCAACACTTGTTAAAATTTCGGGCAGAAATGAAATTTATCGTTGAAATCTTTTGGTATTGTAAAAATTATATCTACATTTGCAAATCAGAATGTGTATAACATCTAACTATAAACAGAAAAAGTACGCTAATTACTAAACGACTGAGAGAATTATAGTATAACAACATTAAGAAGAAAATTATTAACTTTTATAGCACAATGAATGTAATTACAAAGTTTTCTGCCCTTGGACTCGCGGCAGTGTTGTTTGCAGCTTGTAGCGATAGCGCAAGCGACGGTGGTAACAATCTGAGTCCTGAAGTTACCGGTATCGGACTTTCCACTACCGGCGGCTCAACTGTAACCAATTACAAGACCAGCGCAACGGCTAAAGCTCCGCGCAGGGTTTCTGCTGTGTCTATGGACAACGAGCCTAATGTTCCCGATGACGCAGTGGACATCAGCAAGGTGTCCGGTACTGTGGTTAGCAAGAACATTGAAGTGAGAACTGACTGCCAGTTGCCGACTGACGTTACATTCCAGAACTGTACGTTCTATGTAAAGAAAGGCATTCTTACGTTCGGCGACCTCGCAGCTACAAACAAAATCGTCGTAAAGCAGTACGGTATTCTGAAGCACACCAACAGCAACGCCATCGCCGGCGACATCGACTGCTATGGTACTTTCGAGCAGAAAGCCGGAACTGACCTCGTTATCGGCGGAACGTTCAAGTCTGCCAACAACATCAGCGTGGCAAAGGGGGACAACACCAAGACACAGGACGTGAACTACGACTCTAAGGTTGTAGTGAACAACGGCGGTGTGCTCTATACTGCCAAGACACTGCGCGCAGCAGCACTCACGGTTGAGGCCGGCGGTTCTGTGGTCGCCACCGACGCTGACTTCACAGACAAGGCTGTCGTGAACAACGGTGAGATTACTCTCGCCGGTCACCTCAAGGTAAAAGACCTTACTCTGAGCGGATCAAGTGCTACCAACGTAGCCAAATACATCTACCTCACAAACTCTTTGGCTATGAGCGGCAGCGCAACGCTGCAGGCCAACTCTATCGACGCTTCTACTTTGAAGGACAAAGAAGGCAATCTCGTAAGCCCGAGAACGGCTACAATGGAAGGAACCAGTTCTATCGTTGTAAACCAGGCCGGTTACCTCACATTCGACAACTTCAACGCCAAGAGCGGTGCTTCTGTTTCGGTGAACGGCGAAGGCAGCGTGGCTGTGTTCAAGGCAAGGAACTTCGTGTTCGACAAGACGAATGTTGACCTCTTCAAGACTTCAAGCAATAACTCAACTTTCCTGCTTGAGCTGACAAACATGACGCTCAACGGAGCAGAGGTTGCTTTCGAGGACGCTATCATCGACGCTTCTTACTACGACTACGCCAAGGCTCAGGCCAACGACGGCATCAAGGAAGCTACGTTCGATCAGGAAGAGGGCTACAAGATGAACACGACTCAGTTCAACGCCCTGCCCAAGCTCGACCTCATCGCTACCGTGGAGAACGCCAAGCCCGACTATATGTCGGCCACTTGCATCGCTTCTAAGGACAACAACCTGTATGTGTCTTACCACACACGCGACAACCAGCACGGCGCAAACATCGAGGTGTTCACAGTGAACGGCACTAACGTGTCTCTCACTCAGTCGCTGAAGGACAACGACAACGCTCTCGACTTCAACAACTGTATCGTGGACGACAACCGTCTGTATCTCTCAGGTAGCCACGTGAACGCCGGCGGCGGCTTCGCTTATATCGACATCGCAAGCGACGGCAAGCTGAACACTACCGCCACGACTATCGACGGCAAGACACGCGAACCGCTGCAGTTCGTTTCTATCAGCGACGACCTGAGGAAGAGGACAGGCGTAGACGCCAACAGCGCAGTGAAGTGGAACGGACAGCTCGTTGTGGCTACAACCGAGGGCTACTACTATTTCACTGAGGACGAAAGTGAGGCAGACAAGTGGAACCGCGGAACCGCTACCACTACTACCGGCAAGGCTAAGAGCGTTATCGTGAGCAACGGTCAGCTCTGGGGTCTGAACTTCGCTTCGGCTACAAGCGACAACACAACTCCGGTGGGCGGCGTTCTGAACTGGACAAGCAACAGCACTTTCGCAGGGGCTTCTAACGTGGCAGTGGGCAATATCGCTCCTACCAACGGCAAGAACACTATCGCGGCTGACGCTGAGGGCAACATCTACGTTTGTAGGGGTCAGTTCGGTGTGCAGAAGGTGAAGGCTGACGGTACTGTGGACGCAAGCTGGTCTTGGTCAGTGCCTACGAACAAGAGCAACAATGTCAAGGGTTACGCCAACGGCGTGACGGTTGACGGCGACTACGTTTACGTGGCTTGCGGCGGTTACGGTCTCGTAATCCTCGAAAAGTCTACGGGCAAGGAGCTTTGCCACCGCACGGTGGGCAAGTCAGCCAACTACGTGGTTGTGAAGGACGGCTACATCTATGTTGCAAACGGCGAGAACCGTGTGCAGATGTTCAAGCTTAACTACACAGTTAAAAAATAATTAAGTATCACATGCTGAACTAAGCATACAAGAACAGGTCTTTCTTCCCTCAACGCGGCGGGAGAAAGACCTATCTTGTAAGTTATTCGCAATACAAGTTAATTTTCTCTAACAATAATTCAGTCAAGTCATTATGAAGACCATGAATTCTAAACTTATCGTACTGGGACTCGCTTCGGCTCTTTTCGCAGCTTGTAGCGACAACGCAGGAGACGGCTCAACCACAGACCTCAATCCGGAAGTGGTTGGCGTAAACGTAAATTCCGTGACCGACGCAGAAACACTCGCAAAGAGCGTGCTCAACTTCAAATCAGTAAACTCCGGTATGCTCAAAGCTGCCGGCGCAACAGACGCTAACCTCGGCGATGTGTATAGCATGCCAGCGAAGCCGAGTGTGCCGGCTGGGGCTGAGGAAATAACCAACAAAAGCTCTTATACAGAAACACAGGGGCTGGACGGTAGCAAAACATACGTAATTAAAAGCGGCACTACAATAACAAGTGGAGTAAATCTTAATGGTGCTACACTTTATATCGAGAAAGGTGCAACATTGAACACCAAAAACATTTGGGGCTGCAGTGGTAGCAAGATTTACAACCTTGGCGGAACGGTAACTCTTAACAACGAGCATAGAGATGGTGGTATGTTTGACAACGCCGGTCTGTCTTTCTACAATTACGGTGGTACAGTAACAATTAACGACAAAAGTCATGACGTTGTTAGGATAGGTAAAGATTGTGCTTTCTACACCGACTGCGATTTCGATACCGACGGAAAGCCACTGATTGTGGAAGGCAAATTATATGCTGGCGGTAAGGTAACTGTGGGAGGTTTCGAGCCTATCAAAGACTCTTGGGTAAACATTCAGGGCGGCATTGCCGGACTTGACGGCAAGAATGTCAAGATAGACGGTACTGTAAACATCGACGGTAATCTGAAAGTAAACAACCTCGAAATAGTAAATGAGGGCAAGTTCTGGCTCTGCTCCGCTGAGGTTACCAATAACTTTACGATTAACGGCAATGGTTCAGAGTCTCACATCAGCTACATCAAGGCTGACAAGATTCTCCATCATGCAGCAAGCAAGATTTATCTCGTAGACAACAGCGTTATTGAATGTAACACCTACGAGAACAAATACAACAATCAGGGTGCTGATGTCATCCTGCAGGGCGACTATGCCAAGGCTTATTTCAAAGCCGGAACAATACAGTTCAACGAAGGCAGCAAAGGCGGCGAGAACCTCTACAACCTCCACGCATTCAACGCTGAGGGTACTGGCGGCATAATTTATGTGGACGCTGACAAATACATATATTTCAGCAACCAAGCTATGATAGAACTCGACGCTGCATCACAGGTGGTACTGAAAGGTTCAAACGCTGAAAAGAAAAGCCTCACATCTGACAAGCTCAAGCTCGACAAAACTGACGTAGCTTGCGGTTATCACATCGTACCGGACAATTCTGGCGATTCCGGTAAGACAGACCCGGATGAACCCACACCTACACCCGGCGACAAGGGCAAGTACCTTGACGAGATTTCAAACATCGACTACAACCACGACCACGACATCTCGGCTACTTGCATCCAGCCGTACAACGGCAAGATGTATATGTCTTACCACACACGCGGCGGTCTGCAGGGCGGTTGTATCGAGGTGTTCAAGACAGAGAACAACAAGACGACGCTCCTCCAGTACATCGAGGACATCGACCACAACTACGACTACAACCACCTGATGGTAGACCCGACCGACAAGAAGGTTTACGTGGTGGGTAACTCCAGCAAGAAGGGCGCAATGCTCGGCCGTATCGACATCCTTGACAACGGTCTGCTGAACGCCGACGAGCACACTTCTCAGACAGAGGAGGGCGCAACGGTTGTCATGCCGCTCGAAATTCTGCCCTACGACAAGAACGCACAGAAGTATGACAAGAACGACGAGAACTGCATCATCCGCGACAACGACCGTCTGTTCGTGACCACCACAAAGGGTCTCGTGTCATACGAGCCTTCTAAGCTCGACAAGATTGAGGACGTTGAACTTGCCGGCAAGGCAAAGCACATCGCTGTAAGCGGCGACAAGATCATCACCCTGAACTACACCACACGTCCTTCTGACGAGAACGCTACCGTGACGGGCGAAATCCGCGAGTTCACTGCCGGTGGCAAGGACAAGTCATCACTGGCAAGCCCCAACACCGTTTACACCGTGGGCGACATTTCTCCTAACAACGGAAAGAACACCATAGCCATCGACGGCACGAAGACTTACGTTTGCCGCTCGGCAGAGGGTCTGTCTTGCTACGAGAACGGCAAGGAGGTATGGAACTGGACAGCTCCGCTGACACAGAACACAAAGAAGGTGAAGGGCTACGCCAACGGCGTGACATTCGACAACGACTACATCTACTTGGCTTGCGGAGGTTACGGACTGGTGGTGCTCGACAAGAACAACCTTGAGAACGGCAAACCGAAGGTGGTGGCACACAAGACTTGCGCCACTAAGAACTCAGCCAACTACGTGACGCTCGACAACGGCTACATCTACGTGGCTTACGGACAGAGCCGCCTGAGAGTGTTCAAACTTATAGACAAGAAGTAAAAAAGACACGCGGCCGCAAGGCCGGACAACCAAGGACAAAGGAAGAGCAGTCCGCAGCAAGGAAAAAGGACTGCCTTCCCTTGTTTTAATTAATCATGAAAAAGCATAAAAGCACCGGTATTCTGACTTTAGCGATGTTCCTGTCGGTTACAGGAACAAGCCTTTGCCGTGCGCAAAGCGAAGCCACAGCCTTCAGCCCCAAGCTTCTGGTCTACGAGGACCTGAAGAACGAGGACGTGCTTAAACTCTTCAAACAACGCTTCGCGCAGCTCGACACGCTGCTCGAAAGACAAGTGACAGTAACGTCGCCCACACAAAGACTGAAGTTCATAAACTTTGACTCATCGGCTTACACCGATTCGCTGTTCAGGGCGAAGACAGCCCACGAGGCTCTCGCGCTGAAAAGGCACACAGGACTGGAAATAACGGGACAGACATACGTGAGACCCGACCAGGCAATGAAAAACGAAGACGAAGAAGACAACATCTCTATATACAAGGCGAAATTCCAGGCAGAATTAGGTTGGAACATCATCAACAGCCGCTTCTACCAGGGAAAGCAGAAAGAAAGGAAAATCAGCCTGGCCAACGAACTGGCAAGGCTGCAACAGAAGAAGCGTTCCTCGACCGACACCTACGACAAAATGGCGCAGTCGATAACCGAGGAATACAACAGGTACATCGGCATCACCATAGCCCACCGTCTGGCCAACCTCGACATAATGAACGAGGCTTACCAGTATATGCTGGAGAAGGACAGGATTAGCAACGACAAGATGCTGAAGGTGATGAACGACAAGATGGAGGCGGAATACGACCTGTCGATCCTCTGCACGTCGAAGGACGTGGACAACATGCCGATATACCGCATCGTGCCTACGCGCATCGAGGTGGACACAACGGCACTCTACGGCTACATCCGCGAGGCGAACCTCGAAGCCCGCATACGCGACGTGAAGATGTCGCAGGCCGACAACGAGAAGAAACTGACGAACTATCTCTCGACGACGAGGATAACGCCCTTCGCCCGCATATCATCGTATATCACGAGCAAGAACACGTTGAGCAACAACTTCGACCTCGGGGTGAGGTTCACGTTCCCCATTTACGACGAGAGCGGAAGACGCAAGAAAGCCCTCGACACGCAGAAGGAGATAATACGAGCCTCCCACTCCACCGAAACGGCTTCGGTGAAACTGGAATGCGAGAACCTCGTTAAGAAGATAGAGAACATCAACAGGGCGATAGCCACCGAGGATTTCCACATCAGGCAGATGGCGAAATACGTGGGCGTGAGGCAGACGGCATACGTGAACCAGAAGAACGGCTACAACTACCTGATGCGCATGGAGGAATACACGGGCTATCTGGAAAGCATGGAAAGGCTCTACAAGCTGATGCAGAACAGGGCGATAGCCATGATTGCCATACAGAAAGCCGCAGGCATGGACAGCGGCGCACATAACATATTCACGGAAAAGCAACTATGAAAGAATTCCAATATAACAGCAAGCCCCAGGAGCAGGTTGCGAGGGACATACTGAAATCGCAGAACAAGCGGCTCGCCAAGCAGCAGTTTGTCTTCGCCGCCATATTCTTCGCCATAGTAGCGTTCCTGTCGTACTATGTGGTGACAAGGACTGTCTACGCCAACTACGACGGCTACATAACGCTCGACGACAACAAGATGAGGGCGGTGGACGACCTGCTCATCCTGAAGATAAACAAGGAGGTGGGCAGCCACGTGAAGGAGGGCGACACGCTCTATTCATACATCCTGCTGAAGAACATCCTTGAGCAGTATGACTTCAGCTCAATCCCCTCGGTGGTGCAGGAGAGCCACGACATGGAACTCCAGGCGAAGCTCGCGAGGCAGGAGATACCGGTGTTGCAGACAAAGCTCGCCCAGCTGCGCAAGCGGAAGAGCGAGGAAAGCTCCGACATATACTACGGACTGACCGACAACTACAAGCGCAACCAGCTCGACGCGGAAATCGCGGAGACTGAGGAGCAGCTGCGCAAGCAGATGAACAAGGTGGCGATATACGCCAGCATGAAGGAGAGGTCGTGGAAATACATGGCCAACAACAAGGCGGCGCACTTGCCCCACATGCCGGCACAGGCACTCAACCAGTTCGACAACGTGGGCGTGGTGCATTACTGCAAGGCGCCGAAAGACGCCTACGTGACCGACATCAAGGTGACGGAGCGCGCAGTGGTGTTCAAGCAGGAGCCTATCATCTCGATACAGCACACCGACTACACGTCGTGCCACCTTGGCGTGATTGCGTGGGTGCCGAGCGACAAGGTGAAATACCTTGAAAGCCCCGCGCACGCCGACATCATCATCAACAGCGACATCACGCTGAAGGCGGAGCTGATGAAGGTGGGACTGAGGGTGGAACAGATACCCAAGCATCTGCAGAGCAACTTCTCGCACGACGCCAACGCCATAGTGGCGTATTTCAAGTTCGACCCCTATCAGGAGGTGCCCGACTGGGCGATGTCGAGCAACCTGCCGGTGAGGGTGAGGATAAACAAGTTCAAGGCACTGACCGACCCGAACCCGCTGCCCGAATACATCATCCCCGACAACGAGGGACGGACGAAGCCCAAGGCGAGAGTGAAGGACATACGTAACAACAGATAAAAAGAGAACAGATATATGATAGGACTGAAAAGGACAAAGCGCGGCGACAAGATCCTCGTGATTGACACCTATACGGATATTGACAGCACGGTTGATATCCAGGACAGCTTTTTCGACTGCATAATGATTAAGGCCAAGAACGAGCGAAGCCTGGCTAACATCCTCAACGGCGCAAGCCCCATCCTGTCATACAAGTGCAGCTACAAGCCGGTGTTCGCCACGGTGATAGACAACAAGGAGCGCGCCATAAACAGCCTCATCGACCTCTTCACCAACAACTACGACACGGACAAGGCGTATGAGGTGATCGACACGATAAAGAGGGCCACGAGAAAGTACCACATCAAGAGGGAAATCGACCGCCCCAAGTCGCCCAACCAGCTGTTCTCGAACATCTGCCGCTACCTCCTGTCGAGAGACACCACGGTGATAGCCCACAGGCTCGTGGAGATGTCGTCGAGCGGCTACATCAACCCGATATTCGAGCACTACCACAACATGGGAATGTTCCATTTGAGCGAGATGTTCATGTTCAAGGACACCATGGTTGAGAACGGCATATTCAGAATACGCAAGTTCCATATCAAGCAGCACCTCTGCCCCCACTGCAACCACAGCCACCTGCTCTACTCGGAGTGCTGCCCCAAGTGCGGCAAGAGCGACCTGAGGATCGAGAACGTGATACACCATTTCAGCTGCGCCAACGTGGCTCCGGAGTCGAGCTACAACGTGGGCGGTATGCTCGTATGCCCCAAGTGCGGCAAGATGCTCAGGCACATCGGCGTGGACTACGACCGCCCGGCGGTGATCTACACGTGCAACGTGTGCAACAACTCGTTCACCACGCCGCTGACACAGGCCACGTGTACGTATTGCGAGAACACGGTGGACGTGATAAAGCTAATCCCCAACGACGTGGTGGACCTGGAGATAACGGAGGAAGGAATAAGGGCATTGACGCAGGGAAGCGTGATATTCTCGAATTTCGTGAACTACAACGACAACTTCCTCGAATACTCCATCTTCGAGAACCGCATGAGGCGAATGTTGCAGGAGAACCAGGTGTCGGACACCTACAAAGTTCATATCGCTAAAATCTGGATTCTCAACAAGGACAGGCAGACGATGAAGATAAAGGACAGCATACAGTCGAACCTGTGCCAGATATTCTTCAACAACAAGGTGTCTTACAACAACAACATCTTCTACGTGGCCCTGTCGCTCTACGACAAGGAATACGACACGACGGAGATGGAGACGAAGTTCAGGGAGTCGGTATCAGCCGGAATAAGGAAAATCTCCAACAAGATAGAGGAGGACGAGATAGTGTGCTACACGAGCACGATGTGCGAGAAGGTGGAGGGCGAGAACTACGAGGAGTTCTTCGACGACCTGAAACTCGTGGCGGCGGTGCCCGACGATTTCTGCCAGTATTCGGAGAACCCCGAGGAGAACACGGAAAAGCCCGACCTCAAGAAATTCTCCACGGCTGACCTGAAGATAGACAAGGACGAGAAGAGGACAAGGCTCTACAACAGGATCATCTACCTGCTGGTGGTGATAGCCGGAGTGGTGTTCGCGGCCGCCCTCATCACGCTCTTCATGTTCCAGTAAAGAGAGGAGGCCTGCGCTATGCTCGAATCAATGGCAGACGGGGTAAACGAATTCCTCGACTGGATAAACTCCCTCACGCTGAAAAGCGTGATAAACACATACTGGTTCCTGTTCTTCATAGAGATGCCGCGATACTACATCCTGGAATATCTCGTGATAGGCTACCGCCTGTTCACCCACAGGAGCAGGATGAAGGAGAAAGACATAGCCCGCTTCTACCTGAAACGCGAGAACCCGCTTGTGAGCATTCTCGTGCCGGGAAAGAACGAGGGCAAACACATATACAAGCTGGTGATGTCGCTCAGGGAGCAGACTTACCAGAACTATGAGCTGATAATAGTGGACGACGGGTCGGACGACGACACGCCGGTGATATGCCAGGACCTTGTGAAGGCCGGCTATCTGGAACACTATTTCAGGCTTGAGACGCGAGGCGGAAAGGCCGCGGCGAGCAACTACGGCGCGAATCTGGCCAAGGGCAAGTACATAATATGCCTCGACGCCGACTCGTCGCTCGACAGGGACGCGATAGAGAACATCCTCGTGCCGTTCTACATGGACAGCAAGGTGAAGGCCGTGGGCGGCTGCGTGAAGGTGAGGAACTACAAGGAAACCATCTGCACGTCGCTCCAGGCCCTGGAATACCTGAAGCGAATACAGGTGGGACGAATAGTGACGAGCGACCTGGGCATCTACCATATCATATCGGGAGCGTTCGGAGCTTTCGACAGGGAGACGATAAAACAGGTGGGATACTGGGACATCGGGCCGGGACTCGACGGCGACATCACGCAGAAGGTGCGCAAGGCCGGCTACAAGGTGAAATTCGCCGAAGACGCGGTGTGCATGACAAACGTGCCTACAAAGTGGTTCAAGCTCTACCACCAGAGGATAAGGTGGTCGAGGTCGCTGGTGAGGTTCAGAATAAGGAAACACCGCGACATACTGATGCCCAACCGCAACTGGACGATACTCAACTGGCTGTCGAACATGGAGAGCATCACGTATGACTGCATTTTGAACTTCCTCTGGGTGTTCTACGTGATAAAGCTGATGATAACGTTCAACACGCACATCATAGAGGTCGTGGTGTTGAGCTATTTCATAAGGCTCTGCTTCTCGCAGCTGGCTTTCCTGCTCGTGATGCTGGTGACGGAGCGCAAGAAAGAGGAGTCGTTCCTCTACCGCTTCACGCCGCTGATGTCGCCCTACACGGGATATTTCCTGCGCATAGCGAGGACTACGGCGCAGATACAGGAACTGTTCTTCATGCGGTCGTACAAGGACGCGTGGAACCCGACGAAGACATCGCGCTATGCGCAGCTGGAGCGGATGTAAAGTAAATGAATAAAAAAATAAAACGATATAATGAGCACAAGACATTTTGAATTCAAGGTGGGAATAATCGGTCTGGGCTATGTTGGCTTGCCCTTGGCGTGTCTATTCTCGAAGAAATACAAAACCATTGGGTACGACATAAACCCGGCTAAGACGGAGGGGCTGAAAGCCATGAACACGCCGGAGAGGAAACGCCTGACAAAGGCTTTCGAGAACGGACTCACCATAACGAGCGACATCGACGACATAAAGGACTGCAACGTGTATATCATCGCCGTGCCTACGCCGGTGAACGAAAGCAACGTGCCTGACACCTCTTGTATCGACAACGCCACAAAGGCAGTGGGCAAACTGCTGAAAAAGGACGACATCGTTATATATGAGTCCACCGTCTACCCGGGACTCACCGAAGAGGTGTGCGCGCCGTTGCTCCAGCAAGTGTCGGGACTGAAATACAACATCGACTTCTTCGTGGGCTTCTCGCCCGAGCGCATCAACCCCGGCGACAAGGTTCACACGATAGAGAACATCACCAAGGTGACGAGCGGCTCCACGCCCGAAGCCGCCGGGATTATCGACTCGCTCTATAACTCAGTGCTGACAAACGGCACATACAAAGCCCCCGACATCAGGACTGCCGAGGCGAGCAAGATAATGGAGAACTGCCAGCGCGACGTGGTTATCGCCTTCTTCAACGAGTTCGAGCGCATCTTCGAGAAGATGGGGATAAGGCTGAGCGAGGTGACAAAGGCCGCCGCGACGAAGTGGAACTTCATGCCGGCGTCGCCCGGCCTGGTGGGCGGCCACTGCATCGCCGTAGACCCCTACTACATGATTGCCAAGGCAAAGGAAGAGGGCATCATGCCGTCGCTGCTCGCCACGGCGAGGGAGGTGAACGAGAACATGTCGAAATGGCTCGTGGAAAAGGTGAGGGTAAACGCCAAGAGGCGCAAGCTGAAACCCGAGGAAACGAAGCTGCTCATTCTGGGCTTCTCGTTCAAGCCCGACAGCGACGACATCCGCAACACCAAGGTGGCTAACCTGTATGCGCAGCTCAAGTCGCTGGGGTATCAGATCACCATTTACGACCCCCTCGTGGACACCGCCAAGGTGGAAAGGGAATACGGCATCGTGGTGACAGACGACAAGGCCGCGCTCAACGAAAAGTACAACGCCGTGGTTATCGGCACGCGCCACAGGATTTTCGACAGCATCGACAAGAAGACGGTTCTGACGGACAAGGGCTTCGTGTGTGACGTGGAGGGCGTGTACAAGGAATAAGCCGCTAAGGGCAGAGCCGCAGTAAATCTCAGACAAAAGACACAACGAACAACTAAATAATTCAGGGTATGGAGAACTACAAAATTCTGATTGTCGATGACATTCCGACAAACGTGACGCTTATCGCCGCCATCATCAAGAAGGCGGCAGCGAGCTATGAGATAGCAACGACGGGAGAAGAGGCTATCGAAAAGGTGGAAAGTTACAAACCGGACATCATCCTGCTTGACCTGATGATGCCCGACGTGGACGGTTGGGACGTGATAAAGTATGTGCGCGAGAGGTACACCAAGGAGCAAATGGCGATTATCGTGACATCAGCTATCACCGACCACGACAACATCACGGAGTGTTACAACCTCGGCATCAACGATTATGTGGCGAAGCCTATCGTGCCGGACCGTCTGCTGAACACGATAGAAATCCATGCGCAGAAGCATAAGGCATAAAAAGGTAGAGGGGTCATGGGCAACGGCAGACTGCATTTTCTCAGCGTAAGGATTGTGGCGGCGGCGGTGATGCTGCTGTGCGCGATCGGTGTCGGGGCGAAACACGTTCACAATGTGCTCATCGTTACGTCTTACAACCCCGACACGCAGAAAATGTACGCCACGCTGTCTGACTTCAACGCGAAGCTCAACCAGCTCGACAAGAACGGCTACAACGTGAACATCGAGTCGATGAACTGCGGCAACCTCTCGGAAGCCATCGACTGGAAGGAGCGCATGGCGGAGATACTCGACCACTACACGCAGACACCGCCGGCTCTCATCATCCTGCTCGGACAGGAGGCGTGGACTTCGTTCCTGTCGCAGAAAAGCTCTTTCGCGAGGAAGACACCGTGCATGGCGGCTCTCGTGAGTTCCAACACCGTGTTCCTGCCAAAAGACACGGTAAACCTGAGGACGTGGCATCCTGAAAGCCACGAGTACACAGACATAAAGGACTTCAACATCGTGGGCGGCATCTTCTACAAATACGACATCGAGAAGAGCCTCGGCCTTGTGAGGAAATACTACCCCTACACGAAGAACATCGCCCTCATCACCGATTTCACCTTCGGAGGCGTGTGTATGCAGGCCAACGTAATCGCCCACATGAAGAAGCACAAGGACATCGGACTGACGCTGCTCGACGGAAGGCACAACACGCTGTTCGAGATGTGCTACAAGCTGCACAGGATGCAGAAGGGCAACGTGCTGTGGATTGGCACGTGGCGAATTGACAGCAGCGAGAACTACGTGCTCGGCAACACCGTGGACGTGCTCCACTCCGCCAACACCTTGCTGCCCGCGTTCTCCCTCGCCTCCGTGGGATTGGGCAACTGGGCTATCGGCGGCTACATACCGCAGTACACGTTGCAGGGGGAAAGGCTCGCGAGGCTTGCCCACTCGTACATACACTACGGGGACAAGGGGAAGAACAAGAGCCTCTTCGTGACAATCCCCAACAAGTACACGCTCGACGAGAAACAGCTTGAGGCGTTCAAACTGAGCGACATCGACACGCCCGAAGAGGCGATGCTCATCAACACCAAGGCTGACTTCTTCACGCAGCACAAGGAACTGGTGCTATGGGTGGGGATAATGATGGCGGTGCTCGTCCTGGGTCTCCTCTTCGCCATATACGACGTGGTGCGCACGAGGCGGTACAAGGACCGTCTGGTGCAGAAGAGCAAGGAACTGCTCGCCGCAAAGGAGGTGGCGGAGAAAGCCAACAGCATCAAGACCTCGTTCATCGCCAACATGAGCCACGAGATACGCACGCCGCTCAACGCCATTGTGGGCTTCACCGACCTGATAGTGCAGGACGACTACGACATGGAGGACAAAAAGCAGTTCAACGCCATAATAAAGGACAACGCGAGGATGCTGCTCAACCTGATCAACGAAATCCTCGACATATCAAGGATAGAGTCGGGCCACATAACGATAACCAAAGAGCCGTGCGACATCACGCAGCTGTGCCATTCGGCTCTGGAGTCGGTGAAACAGGCGAGCAGACTGAAGAAGGTGGAGTTCCGCGCGGAACTACCGGAGCATGAGGTAATCCTCACCACCGACCCAACGCGGTTGAAACAGGTGATAACGAACCTGCTGTCGAACTCCAGCAAATTCACCAAGGAAGGGAGCATCACGCTGTCGTTCAGCAAGGACGAAGAGGCGAAGGAAATCCTGTTCGAGGTGAGGGACACGGGCATCGGCATTCCGGCGGACAAGGCGAAATACATCTTCGAGCGGTTCGCAAAGCTCAACCAATACGTGCAAGGCACGGGTCTGGGTCTCTCGCTCTGCAAGATTATCGTGAACTGCCTTGGCGGAAATATATGGCTCGACACGGAATATACGGGCGGCGCGTGCTTCAAGTTCACCCACCCCTACTCCACCGGAGACGGACTACCACCACAAGACAAACCGGACAAACCAAAAGAATATGACAAACATACAAAGCGACAAAATATATTTAACAACTGATCAATTAACAACGCGACACGGCAAGAGATTGCCAACTGACAATTAATTCCCGAAAGGGAGAAAAAGAAAACCGGAAAAATACAACGTAAGATTATGGACGGAAAAAAGAAACTGCTGATAGCAGAAGACAACTTGAGTAATTTCAAACTCATCAACTTCGTATTGTCAAGGGAATACGAAATAATCCACGCCCTCAACGGAAAGGAGGCAGTGGATATGTTCAATGCGGAGAACCCCGACATCATTCTGATGGACGTGGGGATGCCCGTGATGAACGGCATAGAGGCGACGGAAGAGATAAGGAAAATCTCAAAGACCGTGCCTATCATCGGACTGACGGCCTACGCCTACGCCACCGACGAGCAAAAGGGCATGGAGTGCGGCATGGACAGGTATCTCACAAAGCCCGTGAACATGACGCTGCTGAAAGAGTCTATCAAGGAACTCTTGGGCTGACGGCGCATTTATGGCAACAATTCAGCAATAACATATAGCTACAATTAATGAAAATTCGTGGTTAATTCATGGGAATTTATGTTCAAAAGAAAACAAATATCTTTTTGACACGAATATCCATAAATTAACCACGA
>CAVHWJ010000036.1:0-15113 GCA_963639565.1 uncultured Prevotella sp.
GACTGTGCCGTTTCCCGAACTCAGAGAGGAAAACCACCGTCCATTCTATCTTGTCTTTTATGTCGTAATCCATGTAGAGTGTATTTTAGTAAGGGGTGTTCCGCATTTGCGCTTCCCCTGTCTGCAAAGATAAACATTTTGTCCGACACCACCGAAAAGGATTACTGTGTTTTGGCATTAACGGACAAAAAAATGTATCCTTGGGCATACTTTTAAAACTATGGCAAAGTTGCATTTTCGTCCTTACAATCCCGACCAATATCAACACAATGTTGTAAATCTATTATTATAGGCGGTGTGAGGTTTTGGGGACAACTCGGACTAAAAGGGCGGTTCGGGCGGCTCTGACAACTCGGTCTTATCCTACAAATCAGACGAAGCGGAGTTGGGCTAAAACCTTGTGAAAGAAAGTGGCGCAGTGCCATTGGCTTGACGTTTATTAACGGTGGCGATGCCCGAATTTAACATTCGGTTTTTCCCGGTTTTGAGGGCTAACGGTAAAGAATGGGACGGCGAGGGGGAATTTTGGCGGAGAAAAAAGTTTGCGGCGGCGTGATAACGTTACGGAACGGGAGGTTACCGCACGGAAATGCGGAGCGAAAAACGGAAAAATGCGTTAGCGAAGTGCAGTTCGCCGGGAGCAAACGATAGCTTTGCTCCTCGAGAACGATAGCTTTGCTAAAAGGGGACTTGGCGTTCTTTGTGAAAATTGGGCGTATGTCGTTGGATTTCAATGATATGGCGAAAATGCGTGAGATTTGCGTATTTTCGGGCGAAATGTCTTTTGCCGCAGAATAAGCGATTCTCGCGTCAAGAGGGGGGGCGGTTTTTAACATTTCGGAGCGGCGGTTTTCATAAAGAAACAAAAAGCAAGGGGACTTTGGGTTGGCGAAATTCGTTGTTTAAGGATAAAAACGCTACATTTGCAGGGATTTTGCTAATAGGAGAACTTTGGGAAAAACATTTAGACGTATGGCGCAAAAGGAAATAAGCGTGGACATAGACTACCTCGTGGACAAGGGACTGACCGACTATTCCGATGGGGATATGGTGATACTCGACAGCAGCCGGCATAAGAACCTCAGCGTGGCGGTGAGGCTCGAAATGGTGACGATTGTGTATGTGGCTCAGGGGAGCGTGAAGGTGGAACTCAACGGCCAGACGATAAACGCCGTGGAGGGAGACCTGGTGATAAGTCCGCCAAACTCCTTTGTGAACAGCGCGGAACATTCCCCCGACTATCTGTCGAAATCCGTAGCCCTTTCCTACGCCGCCCTGCAGAAGAGCCTCCTTGTGAGCCGCGACATTTGGGACATCATGGCATACGTGTGGCGCAACCCGGTGGTACACCTTGCTCAGGAGAGCCGCCAACTGCTCACGCAATACCATTCGCTCATAAAATACAAGCTGGAGAACCCCCACGGCTATTACCACAAGGAGATAATGCAGTCGCTGTTCCACTGTATGTTCTACGAGACCGCTGCCATGATAGCCCCGCAGCTCAATATGCAGCGCGGCGACAGCCAGTTCGGCAGGGGCGAAATCCTCTTCAAGCGTTTCATCCAGCTCCTCTCGTCTTACAGCGGCAGCGACAGGTCGGTGAAGGCATACGCCGAGCAGCTCTTCGTCACGCCCAAATACCTCTCCTGCGTGTGCAAGTCGGTCAGCGGCAAGACGGCTCTCGACTGGATCCACGATTTCCTCGCCAACGCCATCACCCACAAGCTGAAATACACCGACGGCTCGATAAAGGAAATCGCCGACGCGCTGGGCTTCCCCAACATCTCGTTCTTCGGCAAGTTCGTGAAACGCCGCTTCGGGATGTCGCCCAAGGAATACCGCCAGATGCTGCAAAGCACGACGAAGGACGGTGCTGCGTAAAAAATCCTTTCCGATTGTATTACAACGACGCTTACACGTACGTCTTTATACAAGAACCGCCGCAAGCGGAACCGGCCGACGACAGGCAGACCGCCGCGGCGGCATTAACCCAAGCGTAACCTTAGAGTATGAAAAAGACATTGCTAACCCTTCTCGCTCTCGCCTTCACGGGGAGCATCACGGTTGAGGCCGGAGACATCTACGTGTCGCCGGCGGGCAACGACTCCGCCGACGGAACGGCGTTGCGCCCGCTACAAACGCCGCAGGAGGCGATGAAGAGGGCGCGCGAATGGCGACGGCTGCACAAAAAAGAGGCGGAAGACACCATTCGCATACATTTGGCCAAGGGAGAGTACCGATTGACGAAACCCCTCTTTGTGCGCCCCGAAGACTCCGGTACAAAGGCTTCTCCCACCATAATAATAGGTTCTGGAGAGGGCGCGGCGACCGTCAGCGGCGGCATGACCGTCAGCGGATGGCGCAGGGGATGCGACGACGAACGTGTGCCAAAGGAAATGAGGGACAAGGTATGGACTGCCGACGCTCCTGTGACAGGCAACAGGATATTGTATTGCCGCCAGTTGTGGGTGAACGGCACGAAAGCCGTGAGGGCGCAGCAGGGCAAGTGGGGAGAAATGACGCGGATGACCGGTTTCAACCCCGAACGCCGCACGATAACGATACCCGCGCCCGAGGAAGACCTGAAAAGCGCAAAGCAGCTGGAAATGCTTGTGCATCAACGTTGGGCGATAGCGATACTGAGGGTAAAGGGCATAAAAGACTTGGGCGACGGACAGGCGGAGGTGTCGTTCCACGAACCCGAAAGCCAACTTGAGTTCGCCCACCCGTGGCCGCAGCCTGTGATTGACGGCGAAAGGGGCAACTCGTCGTTCTGTTTGGTGAACGCCCCCCAGCTCCTCGACACCCCGGGCGAATGGTATCAGGACTACCCCTCGGGAAAGATATACTATCTGCCGCGCGAGGGCGAGGACATGACAACGGCGGAAGCCGTGGTTCCGGCATTGGAAACAATCGTTACGGTGGACGGAACGAGGGAGCGCACAGTGCATGACATTGAGTTCCGAAACATAGTATTCGCACACTCCTCATGGGCAAAGCCGCTCTACGAGGGACACGTCACGCTGCAAGGCGGTTTCCGCATGATAGACGCGTATAAGCTGCATGAACCCGGGCTTCCCGAAAAGGCGAGCCTTGAAAACCAGGCATGGATAGCAAGGCCGGATGCGGCGGTGAGGGTAAACAACGCATCGGGCATAAAGTTCGAGGGATGCAGCTTCGTTCACCTTGGTGCTACGGGGCTTGATTTGGAACAGGCGGTTGTCAATTCGCAAGTATCGGGCTGCACATTCACTGACATCGGCGGCAACGGTATGCTGATAGGCAAGTTTCCCGACGGAGGCTTTGAAACCCACGTGCCATACACCCCGAAAATATCCGGCGACCTGTGCCGCAACATAACGATAGAGGACAACGACCTCAGTGACATCGCCAACGAAGACTGGGGCTGCAACGGAATAAGCGCGGGCTATGTGAGCGACACCGACATCAGTCACAACACGCTGCATAACCTCAACTATTCAGGTATCTGTGTGGGGTGGGGATGGACACCGCTCGAAAGTGGAATGAGGAACAACCGCATCAACGCCAACCACATCTACGACTTCGCACGGCAGCTCTACGACGTTGGCGGCATCTACACCCTCTCCAACCAGCCCGGTTCGGAAATGCGCTACAACTGCATCGAGGATTTGCACGCCGCGCCCTACGCCACCAACGACCGTGCTTTCTACATCTATCTTGACGAAGCCACCGACGGCTACACCGTGGCGGACAACTGGATGCCCGACACGCTGCACATCGGCTATAACCAGCCTGGAAAGTCGTTGAAGGTGGAGAACAACGGTCCGATGGTAAGCCAAAGCATAAGGCAAGCCGCCGGGGCGAGGACACGCAAACAAGCCTCGACACCGCAGCCGACAGCCAAACAAAGGAAAAAGAACGGAAAAAAATAAGACAAAGATATGAAGCCCACAAACTATCACCTGTTCGATTTCATGGATTTCGACCAGGAACTCCGGACGGACGAATCGCTCTGGAAAGCATACAAGCCCACTGCCGTGGAGGAGAGAGACGGCGACATCCACGTTGCCGTGCCGTTCCAAAAGCAAAAACTCGCCAACGACATGGATCCCGACACCGGCGCGCCGCAGGAAACGCACACGCTGATAATACGGCAGTATGAACCCGGGATAATCCGCCTGTATATGTCGTTCAATGGCGAGAAGCCCGAGGACACGTCGGAAATGCTCCAGATGAGCGACAGGGTGAAGCGAGTGCCGCTGAGGGCGGAGAAGAAGAACGACCAGTGGCTTATCACCGACGAGGGCGGCACGCTCCGCGCCCTGATAAACATGCAGGAGCCGACGCTCGACAGATGGAGCGACCTGTTGCCCGACCCGCAGGAAACGCTCGACATAAGGTTCTACCCCGACGGCAAGAGGGAGGTGCGCCTCGCCGCCTACGACCATTTCTCGCCCCCGCGCTACGACGCGCTGCCCCTGGCTTTCTGCAAGACAGGCGAGGACATCGACCGCGCCACGCTCTCCTTTGAGTGCAAGCTGAACGAGTGTTTCGCCGGAACGGGGGAACGCTTCGCCAAGATGGACCTGAGCGGACAGACATTCTTCCTGAAAAACCAGGACGGACAGGGCGTGAACAACCGACGCACATACAAGAACATACCTTTTTATTTGTCCAGCCGTATGTACGGCGTGTTCTACCACACCACCGCCCACAGCAAGCTGTCGTTGGCAGGAGTCTCCTCGCGCTCGGTGGAATACATGAGCGACTTGGGTCCGGTGGACGCCTTTATAATTGGCGGCGACACAGTGGAAGAGATACTCCGCGGCTACCGCGACCTGACGGGCTACCCCTCGATGCCGCCGCTGTGGAGCTTCGGCGTGTGGATGAGCCGCATGACATATTTCAGCGCGGACGAGGTGAATGGCATCTGCGACCGTCTGCGCGAGGAGCATTACCCCTGCGACGTGATACACCTCGACACGGGATGGTTCAAGACCGACTGGCTCTGCGAGTGGAAATTCAACGAGGAGCGTTTCCCCGACCCAAAAGGGTTCGTGCAGGACTTGCTCAAAAAAGGCTTCAAGGTGTCGCTCTGGCAGTTGCCCTACGTGGCGGAAGACGCGGAGCAGATTACCGAGGCAAGGGAAAACAATTATATCTGCAAACTCACCAAGCAGCAGGATTCCGAGGGGTCTAACTTCTCAGCCCTCGACTACGCCGGCACGATAGACTTCACAAGTAAAAAGGCCACCGAATGGTATAAGGGACTGCTAAAGCGGCTGCTCGACATGGGCGTGAAGTGCATCAAGACCGACTTCGGCGAGAACATCCACATGGATGCCATTTACGAGAACATGAAGCCTGAACTCTTGAACAACCTCTACGCCCTGCTCTATCAGAAGGCGGCATACGAGATAACTAAGGAGGTGACGGGCGACGGCATCGTGTGGGCGCGTTCGGCGTGGACCGGTTGCCAGCGTTATCCGCTCCATTGGGGCGGCGACTCGTGCAGTTCGTGGGAGGGACTCGCCGGTTCGCTGCGCGGCGGACTGCATTTCGGCCTCTCGGGCTTCGCTTTCTGGAGCCACGACGTGCCGGGATTCCACACGCTGCCCAATTTCATGAACTCCGTGGTGAGCGACGACGTGTATATGCGATGGACGCAGTTCGGCGTTTTCTCCTCACACATCCGCTACCACGGCACCAACAAGCGCGAGCCGTGGCATTACCCCAACATCGCCCCCTTGGTGAAGCGTTGGTGGAAGCTGCGCTACAAACTGATACCATATATCCTGCGCGAGGGCGAGAAAGCCACAAGGAGCGGTTCGGCGATAGTTCAGGCACTCGTTTTCCACCACCCCGAAGACAACAACTGCTGGCACATCGACGACGAGTATTATTTCGGTGACGACTTCCTCGTGGCGCCGGTGATGAGCAGCGACAACCGCCGCGACATCTACCTGCCCGAGGGCGAATGGACGGAGTTCTTCACGGGAGAACGCTACGACGTGAAGGACGGCGGACGATGGCTGAAAAACGTGGAAACGCCGCTCGAAAGGATGCCGGTGTTCGTGCGCCGCGGGGCGGAAATCCCCGTATATCCGTTTGATGTGGACAGCACCGACGACATGGACATGAGCAAGGTGGAGACAATCGTGATTGACGATAGTTTCAGGGGAATGACGTTTTGACGCACGTTCCATGGGCATTTCCCCCACCTTATTTATATATAAACCATAACGATTATGTGGAAACCTAATTTAGAAGAAACAAAGAAACACTATATAGACTGGTGGAACCACAAGGGCATAGTGCTGAACATGTGGGAACACTTCCAGGAGGGCGTTACGCCCCATGCCGACGTGCCGATGCCGCCGGAGCCTAAGTCGCTCGACCAAAAGTGGTTCGACCCGGAATGGCGCGCCGAATACCTCGACTGGTACGTGGCGCACAGTTCGCTGAAAGCCGACATGCTGCCGGTGGCGAACACCCAGCTCGGGCCCGGTTCGCTCGCCGCGATACTCGGCGGAGTGTTCGAGGGCGGCGAGGACACGATATGGATTCACCCCAACCCGGATTACACCGACGACATAAAGTTCGACATCAACGACAAGGCGAACAAGAACTGGCAGTTGCACAAGGATTTGCTGAGGGCGTGCAAGAAGAAAGCCAACGGAAACTATTTCGTGGGTATGCCCGACCTCATGGAAGGCATGGACGTGCTGGCGGCGATGAAGGGCACGGACAAGGTGCTGCTCGACACCGTGATGCAGCCCGAAGTGCTGGAGCGGCAGATGCAGCAGATAAACGACATCTATTTCAAGGTGTTCGACGAACTCTACGACATCATCCGCGAGGGCGACGAAATGGCGTTCTGCTACTTCTCCTCGTGGGCACCCGGCAAGATGTCGAAGCTGCAGAGCGACATATCCACGATGATCAGCGTGGAAGACTACCGCCGCTTTGTGCAGCCGTTCATAAGGGAACAGTGCCAGAAAATCGACTACACCCTCTACCACCTCGACGGCGTGGGGGCGATGCACCACCTTCCGGCGTTGCTTGAGATAGAAGAACTCAACGCCATACAATGGACACCCGGCGTGGGAGAGCCGCAGGGAGGTTCGCCGAAATGGTACGACCTCTACCGCAAGATACTCGACGGCGGCAAGAGCATCATGGCGTGCTGGGTGACGCTCGACGAACTGCGCCCCCTGCTCGACAACATCGGCGGCAACGGAGTGCATATCGAAATGGACTTCCACAACGAGGACGAGGTGGAACAGGCACTGCGCATCGTGGAGGAATACCAGGAGAGCGAGGAGAAACCCAAGGCCGACGACACCACGATAAGGGTGGGCGGCAAGCCGATGACACCCGACGAGGAGGTTGCGGCGATTATCGACCGGATAGAGGGCGAGACGAACGGCGACGCTACGGAAACCGACGCGAAGCTGAAGGAACTGCCGTGGGCGCAGCCCTCGCTCGGAAAGCCCATGATACAGGAAGTGGCTAAAGACCGCATCCTTGTGCTCGACGGCGCGACCGGCACGACGATACAGCAGTACCGCCTCACGGAGGAGGAGTTCCGCGGAGAGCGGTTCCGGGATTTCGACGGCGACCTGAAAGGCACTAACGACCTGCTCGTTATCAGCCGTCCCGACATAGCGTCGAGCGTCTACCGCCGTTTCCTTGAAGCCGGGGCAGACCTCATCACCACAAACACCTTCAACGCGCAGCGCATATCCCTCGCCGACAAGCACCTTGAGGGCTACGCCCGGGAGATAAACCTCGCCGCGGCGCGGCTGGCGCGCAAGGAGGCCGACGCATACACGCTGATGAACCCGCGGAAGCCGCGTTACGTGCTCGGCAGCATCGGACCAACCGCCAAGACGCTCTCCATAGGCGAGAGCGCGGAGTTCAACCGAGACATACTCCACGCCGCTTATACCGAACAGATAGAGGCACTGATTGACGGAGGGGTGGACGCGATACTGATAGAGACGATTTTCGACATCGAAAACGCCAAGGTGGCGTTGCAGTGCGCCAAGGAGGTGATGCTGGCAAAGAGCCGCCGACTGCCGGTGATGATGAGTTTCACGGTGGCGAGCGAGGCGGGCGTGAATATGCTCGGGCAGTCGGTAATCGACTACGTGAAGGCTCTCCACGACGAGGCGGTGTTCTCCGTGGGACTCAACTGTTCGCTCACCGCCGCAAAGATGGCGCACACCATACAGCGCATGGCGGCGGAGACCGAATACTGCGTGAGCATATTCCCCAACGCCGGACTGCCCGACGAGAGGGGGCAGTATAACGATACGCCGCAGATGATGCGCGAGGAACTCTGGCCGCTCGTTGAGGCTCATCTGCTCAACGTGGTGGGAGGATGCTGCGGAACTGACGATACGCACATCCGAGAGATAGCGAGAATCGTTCAGCCCATTGAGGGACTCTTCGTTACGCCCCACAGACCGGGGGCAGGAGGAGGCTACGAAATCAGCGTGCCTGACCATTCCGCCCAAACCAAAAAGACGGAAACAAAGGATAAACCAGCTGTCGAAGACCACGGCACGGCGCATGACCACGACCACGACAGCCACGGCAAATGCTCCTGCGGCATCGACCACGACGCTGCGCCGGAGAAGACCGGTTCGGCGGCAGAGGAGGTGTATGACGCAATCCTTGCCGGCGACGGCAACAAGGCGGCAGATGCTACACGCCGCGCGCTCGACGAGGGGGCGGCTCCGCAGGACATCATCAACGGACAGATGATTCGCGCGATGAGTCAGGTGGGACAGAACTTCCAGGACGGCAAGGCGTTCGTGCCGCAGTTGCTCATGGCAGGGCGCGCCATGAAATCCGCCCTCGAAATCCTGAAGCCGCTGCTTGCCGGACAGGCATCCACCACGCTGGGGCGCATCGTTATCGGAACGGTGAAGGGCGACCTCCACGACATCGGCAAGAACCTCGTGGCATCTATGCTTGAGGGCTGCGGCTTCGAGGTGAGGAACATTGGCATCGACGTGCCGAGCGAGAAGTTCGTCGAGGCGGTAAAGGATTTCAACGCCGACATCCTGTGCATGAGCGCGCTGCTCACCACCACCATGACATACATGAAAGACGTGATAAAGGCTCTCGAAGACGCCGGGATAAGGCAGGACGTGAAGGTTATGGTGGGCGGCGCACCCGTCACCCAGAGCTTCGCCGACGAGATAGGGGCCGACGGCTACAGCGACAACGCCAATTCCGCCGTGGCGAAGGCCAAGGAACTGATGGGAAAATGACAACGACAGTGTGAAACATAAAGATTGACCTTATGAACAATACTCTTGACAAACTCGACTGGCTGATTCTCGCGGCTTATTTCGTGATTCTCATAGCCATAGGAATGTGGGCGAGCGCGAAGAATAAGAAAAACGGCAATATGTTCCTTGCCAGCCGTTCGCTGCGCTGGCACCACATCGGTTTCTCCATGTGGGGGACGAACGTGGGACCCTCGATGCTCATCGCCTCGGCGAGTGCCGGCTTCTCCACGGGCATCGTGTCGGGCAACTACGCCTGGTACGCCTTCGTGTTCATCGCCCTGCTCGCCTTCGTCTTCGCGCCCAGATACCTCGGCACGGGGATTTCCACGCTGCCCGAATTCATGGGACTGCGTTTCGGCGACTCCACGCGCAACATCCTCGCATGGTACACCATAGTCACGATACTCATATCGTGGCTCGCCCTCACGCTCTTCGCCGGCGGCATCATCATCCGCCAGGTGTTCGGCATGCCGATGTGGATGTCGGCGTTGCTGCTGCTCGCCATATCGGCGTTCTTCACGATGCTCGGCGGACTGAAGGCGGTGGCATATACCAACGTCTACCAAATGGTGCTCCTCATCGTGGTGTCCGCCACGCTCACGGTGGTGGGTATATGGAAGCTCGGCGGCGAATCGTTCGGCCACGGCATAGAGCTGATGGCTACCCCCGACATCGTGCCGGCGAACTACTGGAACCTGTTTCAGCCCAACAGCGACCCCAATTTCCCGTGGCTGCCCATTCTCTTGGGCTATCCCATCATGGGCGTGTGGTTCTGGTGTACCGACCAGTCGATGGTGCAGCCGGTGCTCGCCGCGCGGAGCCTCGACGAGGGACAGAAGGGCGCGAACTTCACGGGTTGGCTGAAAATCCTCGACGTGGCGATATACATCGTGCCGGGCATCGTGTGCTACGCAATGGTGAAGACCGGGTATTTCGGCGGAGTGGAGGTGACGGCTGACGACGCATATCTTAAACTCGTCTACGAACTCTTCCCGGCAGGAATGGTGGGCCTGGTGCTCGCCGTGCTCACCGCCGCGCTGATAAGTACCATAGGCTCCGCCCTCAACGCCCTTAGCACCGTGTTCACGATGGACATCTACGTGAAGAACATCCGCCCCGAGGCAACGCAGGACGAGATACGCCGCATGGGGCGCACCGTGACGGTCATCGGCGCGCTTGTCTCGATAGTGATCACCGTGGCGGTGGACGGCATCAAGGGGATGAACCTCTTTAACGTGTTCCAGTCGGTGTTGAGCTTCATCGCCCCGCCCATGGCGGCGGTGTTCCTCATGGGCGTGTTCTGGAAACGCTGCACCACCATGGCCGCAAACCTCGTGCTCACCTTTGGCACGATATTCAGCATCGGCGCCGGCGTGCT
Organism: uncultured Prevotella sp.; assembly: GCA_963639565.1. Classification (GTDB taxonomy): domain Bacteria; phylum Bacteroidota; class Bacteroidia; order Bacteroidales; family Bacteroidaceae; genus Prevotella. Next base: position 10,666 of record CAVHWJ010000036.1, read on the forward strand.
TTATCTGTGGGTGATACCGGGACTGGCGGAGCGCGTGCATTTTATGATGCTCTCGTTCTATATCTTCCTGGTTCTCATTGCGATGATGTATGTGGTGAGCATATACGACAAGGATGCCAACGAGGCGCACGTGATAGTTTCGGTGAACGAGAAGCCGCGCAAGAGCGTTATTGCGGTGTGGATTGCGCTCACCGTGGTAATGGTAGCCCTGTACGTGTTTTTCAACGGAAATTAAGTGGTTGGGATTTCAGACAGGCGTGTTTGTTTAGCGCCTGTTTTCCCCACCCAAATACAAGGCTCTTTAAAAAAAACTTTAGCAAATACAACCATACCACACAGTTACCATGATGCAGCTGCATTATTTCTACGAGTTCAACAAGAAGACGGTTCGGGCAGTCGGGGCTGTGATCTCTGCAATTCTTTTGATTGCGGCAGTTTTTCCCTATGTGAATAGCCGAACTTACACATATCCTCGCGAACTCGTTGCGATAGATTCTCTGTGCGACACGGACGCCCAATCAGCGAAAGACGAGTTAAACAAGATTTTGTATAAGTATAATACCTGCGACGGCGAGATTCACTGGTATTGCAGATTCCTGTCGTTAAAAGCCCGTGTAAAGGCTAACGAAAACGGCATCGCCCACTCTGAAATAGACACATTAATCCGACACTATGAGGGAAGCGCGAACAAGGAAACACTGGCACAGGTTTACTATTGCGCAGGATGTATATACAGAAACCTGACAGACATAACGGCATCAAACGGCTTTTTCTTAAAAAGTCTGGAAACAACGGAAAAGACAAAAAACGAGAAACTCAAGTCCCTGATATATTATCAATTAGGTCACAATTTCTCTACACAAGGCTTGTATAAGGAAGCCTTGAAATACCAATTAGAGTCATTCCGTTATGACAAACAACACGGCAGTGGAATAAGGACGTTCTATGATTGCCAAGACCTGGCGTGGACCTATGGCTGCTTAAACAATCCGGGGAAGACATTAGAATACCTGAATGTGGCAAAGAAAATCGCCTACAAAGCGAACTGGAAAGAGCAAATGTCTGAAATCGAGTGCCAATTAGCGATTTTTGAAATGGAAAGCAACCGTTTGGAAGCAGCGAAAGGACATATCGACAAGGCGATGAAATGGTCGCAAGGCGGAAGCAAAAGCGAGTTATACTCCACCGCCCTTGAGATTTACTCAAAATGCAATCTCACAGACAAGGCAAAAACATATTGCGACTCGGTTATAAAAGATGGGAACATCTACGGAAAGAAATACGCATACTGGTGGCTGTCAGTGTATCACTGCAAAGCCGGCGACCTGCAATCCTCACTGCAAAGCATAGAGAAGTACGGCGAATATTCTGATTCTGTGAGCGTCGCCGTATCGGCGGAGGCATCTGCCAAGGCAAACGCCTTATACAACTATGGCATCAAAGAAAAAGAGAACATCATCCTAAAGAATGAAAATGCTGTGAAGACCTTGTATATAACACTTATATTGTCCATATCCATTATCTGCATCTTGACATTTTGCATTGCCTACATTAAGATCAAGAAGAAAAGGGACATTATGGAAAAGAGATGCAATATGCTTACATCACTGCGCGAAAAAGAGAACGAGACAAACGGAGACATCATAAAACAGAAAGAAAAGGAAATCGAAGACATAAGGAAGCAGCTTTCATCAATCAAGGGAAATGATATGCAGGAGAAAATCGACCTTCAAAATGCCCTGAACATGAAAGAGAACAAATTGACTGACATCAACAACGATGCGGCGATAAAAAGGATCTCTGAATCAAACCTGAAAAAGTCTGAGATATACAAGCGCATATTCGAATTGTCTTCAAACGGTGGAACCATGAAAGTTGAGGACTGGGATAATTTAAGGCAGACGGTGTTCTGCATATACCCGACATTCGAAGAAAAGATTTCAGAGTTAGACACGATGAACGAGACGGAACTTAAAGTCTGTATGCTTATACGCATTGGCCTCAATGCTTGTAAAACAGCCAATCTTGTATGCATATCACCCAATACCGTGTACTCCATCAACCGGCGGCTGTACCATAAGAATTTCGGTAAATACGCCGCGCCAAGCGAATGGGAAAAATTTATAAGGTCAATCTATTAGGAAGGCAAACATTAGCCTGCAAAGCCACATTAAAATCCTTGCAAAAGTCTTGCATTTAACGATTTGTTCAAATGCAAGACTTTTGCAAGACTTTTTATTTGCCGTTAAGTCCAAGTTTTCCATACATTTGCAGCTATTAAAACAAACCGCTTATGAAAACAAAGATTCTAACGACATCAATTCTAATGATGTTTATCGCATTTCCGGCAAATGCAAAGACACCAATAACAATACGTGACACCAAGGGACAACCTCCGCCATACAACTCCGGCGTGCCTGTTGTGGAATTTGATGGAGACGACATTTCTATAAAATCCGATTCCATTATATGTAATGCTGAAATTGTTATCAGGGATCAGTTCGGTAAAGTCATGCACTTTTCAAATCAGACAATCAGTCAAACGGGAACTACCGTTACAGTCCCAGAGGAAGATGGCTGCTCGGAGAAAGCGACTATCGACATCTACTATGACAACAAGCATTATAATGGGAACTTTTATGAATGAAAAAATGTATAACCAATAAATGAAAAAACATGAAAAAGAATTTTATAATTTTAGCTTTTGCCGCAATTTTCGCGGTGCTTTTGGGTGCTTGCAGTAACAGAGAACAAGAAGATGCAAGCGTCAATTTATCAAAATCAGAAGAGATACTTAAAAAATATGCCAGCAGTCATAATTCCGGCCTGGATTTCGTAAAAACTAATTTGTTGAAAGGCGAAGGACGAATCACACAAAAAAGTTTAATGTCGGCGTTGGAAAAATACGTTACAAGCACATACAATAATGATGACGCAAACGTTATCATTCAAGAAATCACACCTTTCGAAGAAGAATTTTTCAACGGTAACATACCCACATTAACGGCGCAAGAGAAAACCCGGAAATCCGCCGTTGAACGAAAATCATTAACAAGAACAGTTATCAATGAATGCATGAATAAAATCAGCATCCGCTTGAAAGACTTTAACGACGATGAAATATTTGACAACAAGCAGTTACTCAACGAACTGCATGGCATCATAATAAAAATGTACAACAAGAGTCTTGAAGAGTGCAGTTCAAAGGATGAAGAACAGGAATTATCACAGGCCATCGGCGTTTTATACGGTTCCATAGAGTATTGGATGGTATCTCGCAACATGAAATCATGGGGAGATATTCATATTGAAGAAGTTGAATGTAAGGGTTCACAACCGGCCAAGACAAAGAGAAACGATAAAGGCGGCGACAACAAAGGGAACGACAAAGGCGACAATAAGGGTAATGACAAAGGTGATAAAAAAGAGCACAATAAAGAAGATGACAAAAAGCTCTCGACAGCGGAATTCATTACCACCCTTGCCGCAGCAGATGCCCTGGGCGCATATTTAGGTGGCGGAATAGCATCTGGTCCGGCTGCAGTTGCGGCATCTGCCGCAGCCGGGATATATTTCGACACGAAAAAATAACGACTCTAAACCATAGCTCTCAAAAGAGTTATGCACAAGAGTTTGCAAGATATTTATACCGATAAGCCATAGAAACGATAGCATACGATATTGTTTCTATGGGCTTAAATTATACTTCTGTTAAATCAACCGATATGATAGTAATAGTAAACCGAGGATTTTGCAATACATCCGCAAGGATTGCCGTGTTCAAGAACGCAAAAGAAATAAAGTCATGCCCTGCGAACCAAGACTGCTGCAAGGTTGAAGCCCGAGAAGGAGACAAATTTACAGTCAAACTGAGTTGCCATGGGAATTTCTGCATGACTATTGCCTCCGTTGTCTGTCAGGACAACAAAGACGAAATCCTTTACATAAGTCCTTCTACCCTCCTAAGGAAATGGTCTCACCTCAATTACAAGGCATTGCCGGGACTGTTCCTTTTGTCTTTCATTTTAGAAAAAGCGATGGGGTCTGACATTTGCAATGTCCTGTGGGCGGCAGTAGCAGCTTTATGGGCGTTGTCACTGATATGTATGGGGTTCTGCCAATACAGCAAACGTATTGTAAAGAATCTGTATAAGGTGCAAGTTATAAACGCTGTGACTGGAGAAAGTTAAAAGGCGAACGGCTCTTTCATTGGCAAAAATGCCGAAAAAAAAACTGGTGCGATTTTGCTTAAGGCGTGTTCTAAAAATTCTACGCATTTTTTGTTTTTATTTCAGACAGGCTGCTCTTTGTGTCTTTTTGTTTTTATCCGGCATCTTTTCCTTTCTCTTTCAGTCGTATAGCCCGCTATACTCCTTCAAGAAGAAAGAAAAATCTACTCGGCTAAAATCCAAAAATCCATCAAAGAGAATTTTTAGAACCCGCCTTAA
>CAVHWJ010000037.1:0-7362 GCA_963639565.1 uncultured Prevotella sp.
AAGCGGTAGAAAGCGGCGTAGAACGACTGTCGGTTGGCAAAGCCCACGATGCTGCTGATGTCCTCCATCGTGAGGTCCTTGTTCTTCTCGTCCTTGAGCAGGAGCATAGCCTCCGACACCCTGTACCTATTTACATAGGTGGTATAGTTCATGCCGAAGCGCACGTTGAGCACCGCCGACACGTATCTTGTATTGGTGCCGATGTCTATCGCCAGACGTTTGGCGGAATAGGATTTCTCCTTATACATCTTCCTGTTCCCGATACAATCGATAATCCTGTTCATCAAGGTGTCCATAAGTTCAGGATTCACGAGATTAAGATAGGTCACTTCCTTCTCCTTTTTCTCTCTGATATTATACTTTGCCATATACCTATTTAATAAACCTAACCGAGCGCGAAGCCCGGCTCCTGCTACAATTCTTTTATATTGCAAAGGTAACACTTAAAAATTGGAGAATAAAATTATTTTGTATTTTTTTAGAAAAAGTGCAGGAACGGCGGCAGCTATCCTGCAACAAGCAGACCTTATCCATAACTAAAGATATTTAAATATTAAGCCCTGTATTTGGAGATAAATGATGAAATAACTATATTTGCGGCATGATTACAGAATACGGAATTGAGGCGAAATCCAATTCGGAAATCATTTCAGAACTGGGAGGCAGGTTCAGGGAATACCGGCTTTTCAGCAACCTCACCCAAAAGGAGGTGGCGGAAAAGTCAGGCGTGAGCATTTTCACTATCAGCCAATTCGAGAAGGGCGAGGCTCGCAACATCGGCTTCGGGACGATACTCTCGCTTCTGCGGAGCATCGGCTTTTTGGGCGAGGCGGAAAAACTCCTTCCGACGCTGCCTGTAATTCCAAGCCAAATGAGAAATTCCCGGCAAAAGAAAGAAAGGGTAAGGCATGAGAGATAACGTAGTGGAAGTGAAGATTTGGAACGAGACGGTGGGTCTGTTGTCTTGGGACGACAGGCGAGGTTGCTCCGTGTTTCAGTTTGACAAAGACTTTTCCCGAAAGGGACTGGACATCGTGCCTTTGACCGCCCCGATAAACTCCCCATACGTGCAGAACGCCTTTCCGCTGTCCGGCAATAAGGAAAAGATATATGCCGGGCTACCGGAATTTATAGCCGACTCACTGCCCGACCATTGGGGAAACGTTGTCTTCCAGAAATGGCTTGAAGCCAACCGCTTTAGCTCAAAGCAAATCAACGCCGTCGATAGACTGTCGTTCATCGGCAAACGCGCCATGGGTGCCTTGGAGTTCGAGCCAGCGCACGTCACGGAGGATGCCTCGGTAGACATTGAACTGGAATCCCTCTACGAGTTGGCCGACAGGATATTCACCGACAGGCAGAATGTGTCAATCGACATCAGCAGCAGCCTCATCATGGAAGACCTGTATAAAGTGGGAACTTCCGCCGGCGGACAACGCCCTAAGGCTATCATCGCCATAGACGACAGCACCGGAATCATCCGTTCGGGACAGGCTGACTTGCCTACAAATTTCAAGCACTATATATTGAAGTTCGGCACCGGCAAGCCAAAGGATTTCCCTTTCACCAAAGTAGAGATGGCTTATTACCTCATGGCGACCGACGCGGGCATCACCATGATGCCTTCACGCCTGATAGAAATAGAGGGCGCGCAGAATTTCCTCACAATGCGGTTTGACAGACAGGACGGAAAGAAGCTGCACACCCAGACTCTGGCGGCCATGAGTTCGCTGGCCGACACATACGAAGACCTTTTTGTCGTAGGCAGGAAGATAAAGCTGACTGCCGCGGAACAGGCATCAATATTCGGCAAATAGTTTCCTTAACAAAAACGCCCACCCGAAATGTAACAAATGCGCCTCCCGGTCTACCGGGAGGCGCATCAAGTATTGTCAATTCATTCAGCGTCAGTCGCCTTCTTCCTCGTGAGCCTTCACGAGCTGCTGCTGGATGTCGTTAGGCACGAGTTCATAGCTGGCGAACTTGGTGGTGAACGAGGCGCGGCCGCCGGTGATGGAACTCAGCGAAATGCTGTAATTGGAGAGTTCCTTGAGCGGAATCTTGGCCTGCAGTTTCTGGTAACCGGCCTCAGCGTCCATACCCATTATGAGGGCGCGGCGACCCTGCAAGTCGCTCATCACATCGCCCATGAAATCAGCCGGAACGAACACTTCGAGGTCATAGATAGGTTCGAGAATCTTCGGACCGGCGTTCTTGAACGCCTCTGAGAAAGCGGCACGCGCGGCGAGCATGAACGAAAGTTCGTTGCTGTCCACGGGGTGCATCTTACCGTCGTAGACCACCACGCGCACGTCACGGGCGTAGCTGCCTGTCAGCGGTCCGCGCTCCATGCGCTCCATGATGCCCTTGAGGATAGCAGGCATGAAACGCTGGTCGATTGCGCCGCCCACAACGGAGTTGATGAAGACGAGCTTTCCGCCCCACTCCAAATCAACAACCTCCTTGTTCTTGATATTCATCTTGAACTCCTGTCCGTTCACCTTATACGATGTCGGGTCGGGCATACCCTCGGCATACGGTTCTATGATGAGGTGAACCTCGCCGAACTGCCCTGCGCCGCCCGACTGCTTCTTGTGGCGGTAGTCGGCACGGGCGAGCTTGGTAATGGTCTCGCGGTATGGTATGCGCGGCTCCATGTATTCCACGGCAATCTTCTCGTTGTTCTCCAAACGCCATTTCAGCGTGCGCAGGTGGAACTCACCCTGTCCGCGCACGATAGTCTGGCGCAGTTCCTTGCTCTGCTCCACCACCCACGTGGGGTCTTCCTGCCGCATCTTCACGAGAGCCGCCATGAGTTTCTCCGTGTCGGCCTCGTTCTTCGCCTTGATGGCGCGCGAATATTTCGGGTTGGGGTATTTGATAAAGTCAAAGCGGTTCTCACAGTCCTTGCCGTTGAGGGTGTTACCAGTCTTCACGTCCTTCAGCTTCACGGTACAACCGATGTCGCCGGCAACAAGCTGGTCTACAGGCTGGCGGTTGGCTCCGGCACACACGAAGAGCGACGCGATGCGCTCCTTAGACCCGCGGTCGGCGTTGGTCAGGTCGTCGCCAGCCTTCACCGTTCCGCTCATCACCTTGAAATAAGAGACATCGCCGATGTGCGGCTCCACGCCTGTCTTGAAGAAATACAACGACGTGGGGGCGGCAGAATCGGCAGCCACCTCCTGACCGCGCGTGTTGTGAACCTTTGGCATCTCGCTCACGAAAGGCACCACGTTGCCGAGGAATTCCATGAGACGGCGCACACCCATGCTCTTGCCGGCGCACACACAGAAGACAGGGAATATCGAGCGAGTGACAAGTCCCTTGCGGATGCCCTCGCGCATCTCATCCTCGGTGAGAGTTCCCTCCTCGAAGAATTTTTCCATCAGCGTCTCGTCGTTCTCGGCGGCAGCCTCAACGAGGGCGCGGTGCAGTTCCATTGCCTTCTCCTTCTCCTCCTCGGGAATGTCCTCGATAATGGGCGCGCCGCCCTCGGGTTTCCACGAGTATTTCTTCATCAGCAGCACGTCGATGAGGGCGTTGAAGCCGGGACCTGTCTGCAGCGGATATTGTATCTGCACGCACTTAGAGCCGTAGATGTCGCTCATGGTGGCGATAATGGAATCGAAGTCGCATTTCTCGCTGTCGAGCTGGTTAATGAGGAAGATTACGGGTTTCTTCAGTTTCTCCGTGTAACGGAAGAGGTTCTGCGTGCCGACCTCTGGGCCGTACTGTCCGTTTACAAGCACAAGGGCCTGGTCGGTAACGTTGAGGGCTGTGATTGCTCCGCCGACAAAATCATCGGAACCCGGGCAATCTATGATATTGAGTTTCTTGTTGTTCCACTCCACGTTGAAGACAGTGGAGAACACCGAATACCCGTATTCCTGTTCAACCGGGAAATAGTCGCAAACCGTGTTCTTGGCTTCCACCGAACCGCGGCGTTTGATGACTCCACTCTCAAAAAGCATTGACTCGGCAAGGGTTGTCTTGCCGGAACCCGCACTGCCAAGCAGGGCGATGTTCTTGATCTCGTTAGTCTGGTAAACTCTCATGTTATTATAGATTTAGGTTTGTACTGGCACTGGGAAACGGCGCCTCTTTCAGCGCGCCCCGGCTTGATATTAGATTTAACGGCATCTAAGTTATGCTTTTTCCACAAGCTGACAAAAGAATTTGGCGCAAAACCCTAAAATTTTAAAACATATTAGTATTTTTGCACTATAAACCATACCTTTTTCATGGCCGGACTTTACATTCACATACCTTTCTGCAAAAGCCGCTGCATCTACTGCGGCTTCTATTCCACCACAGCCACGGAACTGCGCCCGCGGTACGCCGACGCGGTGTGCCGCGAACTGGAACTGCGAAAAGACTACACCGCCGAACCGCTGCGAACGATTTATTTCGGCGGCGGAACTCCCTCGCAACTGTCGCCCGGGGAGGCCGACAGGATTTTCGACACCGTATATAAATATTATAAGGTGGAAAAGGAGGGATTGGAGGTGACTTTCGAGTGCAACCCCGACGACGTGACGGAGGATTTTGCGCGCTACGTGGCTGCATCGCCTATCAACAGGGTGAGCATGGGGGCGCAGAGCTTCTCTGCCGACATACTGCGCTTCATCCGCCGGAGGCATACGGCTGACCAGACGGCAGTGGCGGTGGAGAGACTTAGGAACGCCGGCATCGGAAACATCAGCGTGGACCTGATGTTCGGGTTTCCGGGAGAAGACACCGCACGGTGGGAAGAGGACATCAACAGTGCGCTGCAACTCGGGGCGGAGCATATCTCGGCTTACAGCCTGACTTACGAGGAGGGAACACCGCTCTACAATATGCTACGGAGCGGAAAGGTGGATGAAACCGACGAGGAAGTGAGCCTGAGGATGTACGAGACGCTAATCGACAAACTGACGGCGGCGGGCTATGAACATTACGAGATAAGCAATTTCGCCAAACCCGGTTTCAGGTCGCGCCACAACAGCGGCTATTGGCAGGGTACGCCATACGTCGGCATCGGCAGTGCGGCACATTCGTTCGACGGAGCGTCAAGACAGTGGAACGTGGCGGACGTGAGGGAATACATTGAAGCGATAAACCACGGCGAGATACCGTCGGAAAGGGAACTGCTCACCGAAGACCAACGTTTCGACGACCTCGTGATGACAAGGCTACGCACCGCCGAGGGCATCAACCTGAACAAACTGAAGACGGATTTCGGCGACGGCTACCTGTCGTTCCTGCTCCGCGAGGCGGAACCCCACATAAGGGGCGGACGGCTAAGGTGGGACAAGGAGAAAGACACGTTGTCGCTCACCCGAAAGGGCATCTTCGTAAGCGACGGCGTGATGAGCGACCTCATGCACGTGTAGTGGGCATCACCGCCAAAAGGAAAAACAGAAAGAACGGAAAAACGGCTGAAACTCACGGACACCTTAATATATAAGGGCATCTATGGTTTCAGCCGTTATTGTTTTATCCTTATCAAACGAGAGGGCTACACGTGGTTGTCCACAGGGAACACCACGGTGGGCTTGTAAGTCTTGGCCGCCTCAAAATCCATCAGGGCGTAGGCGATGATAATTATCGTGTCGCCCACAACCACCTTGCGCGCGGCGGCGCCGTTAAGGCAGATACATCCGCTGCCGCGCTCACCTTTTATGATATACGTCTCGAAACGTTCGCCGTTGTTGTTGTCAACAATCTGCACCTTCTCCCCGGCAATCAGGTTGGCCGCGTCCATCAAGTCCTCGTCGATGGTGATGCTGCCCATGTAGTTCAAGTTGGCCTGAGTAACCTGCACGCAATGCAGCTTGCTCTTTAACACTTCAATCAACATCTGTAACTGTCTGTTTTTAGTTATATTTTATATGGTCGATAAGCCGCACGGGCTTCTTTCCGCAGAACACCGTGATGCACCCCACCACGTGCTTTGAATCTTCCCAGCCGTTGATGTCGAGCAGTGTGTCGCCGTCCACAATGGAGAAATACTCCACGTCGAGACCGTCAATGGCGTTGATGCCGTTCACCACCCAGTCGTGTGTCTCCTTCAGCGTGTGGCTCTTGGCATAGTCCACGCTCTCATGGAGATACTTGTAGATATTTGGCGCAATCGCCCTCTCGTCGGGGGCGAGCAGCGTGTTGCGCGACGACTTGGCGAGACCGTCGGCCTCCCTCACGATAGGACACTCCACAATCTGCAATCCCAGTCCGAGATATTTCACCATAGCCTTTATGACGGCAATCTGCTGCCAGTCCTTCTCGCCGAAATACGCCCTGTCGGGACGCACGATATAGAACAGGCGGCTCACCACCTGGCACACGCCGTTGAAATGCCCGGGGCGGTGCGCCCCCTCCATTACGGTGGAAACCGGCGGGAACTCGAAATGGCGGTTGTCCGCCACGGGGTACATCTCCTCCACGGCAGGGGCGAAGACGAAATCCGCGCCCACGCTCTCCAGCAGACGGCAGTCGGCTTCGAGTGTGCGGGGGTAAGTGTTGAGGTCGTTCTTGTCGTTGAACTGCGTGGGGTTCACGAACACGGAAACCACGGTCACGCCGTTCTCTTTCACGCTGCGCGACACAAGCGAGGCGTGACCTTCGTGGAGCGCGCCCATGGTAGGCACGAGACCCACAGTCTTGCCCTCCTTGCGCTGCGCGAAGAGAGCGTTCTGCAAGTCCGCTATTTTGCTGAATACTTTCATTAGTATATAAATTATTGAACTGTCCGCCGGCCGTTGCGCCTTGGAGACATAAACAAACACAAGGCGCCGGGCGGCACCGCAAAAGGCAACCGGCCAAACGCCCCATTTCTGAAATCGGTGCAAAATAACAACATTTTTCTCAAACAAGAAAAAATATATATGAAAAAATGCCAATAAACAACCGCACGGAACGAAAATCAAAAGACAAAACCCTGCAAGTAAGTTTTTTTTCGTACCTTTGCACGGTATTAAAGCGAAATATGATGAATGCAAAAAAAATTCTGTTTATCAACCAAGAGATAAAGCCCTACGTGCCTGACAGCGACCTGTCGGTGATTGGCCGCCAGCTTCCGCAGACGGCGATAGAGAAAGGCTACGAGATACGCACCTTCATGCCCAAGTGGGGCAACATCAACGAGAGGCGCGGACAGCTCCACGAGGTGATACGCCTGTCGAGGATGATGATTATATTCGACGAGACCGACCATCCGCTCATCATCAAGGTGGCTTCAATCCCCTCCACGAGGATTCAGGTGTATTTCATCGACAACGACGACTATTTCACCAAACGCCAGATGGCGAACGACGAGAACGGCGAGGAATACGAGGACAACGGCGAGAGGTCTATCTTCTTCGCGAGGGGCGTGCTCGA
>CAVHWJ010000037.1:7600-9950 GCA_963639565.1 uncultured Prevotella sp.
GACTTCACCGAATTCCAGAAATTCGCCATCGACTATTCCGACGGCGTGGTGGAGGTTGGTCCCGGCGTGAACCCGGAACTGGCGGAATACGCCAAGGCAAAGGGTCTGCCGTTCCTCGTCCAGCCCGACGCAAGGGAAATCGACGCCGACGCCTACGACAAGTTCTACGACAGCGTTTACGGCGAAAACAAATGATCGAGCGACGCTTATGAAAAGTAAAAAGTTAATGTATATCCTCGCCGTTATCGCGGCGTGCCTTGTGTCGTGCGACGACAGCACCGACGGCATCGGCGGATCGATAGTGGACAACCTCGACAACGTGACCGTGAAATGCGACACGTTCTCGGTGGCTTCCGACACGGCGAAGGTGAAGTCAGTTTACTCAAGGAGCACCACAGGGTATCTCGGAAAAGTGAAAGACCCGGAGACCGGGGCTTACGTGGCGGCGAACTTCATCACGCAATACTACACCCTCGAAGGCACGCAGCTGCCGGACAGGGACGCGATAGCGAGCCGGTTGAAGACGGCGAGCGGCAAGGACGGCGAGATAATCGCCGACTCCTGCGTGCTGTACCTGCACTACAACAACTACGTGGGCGACACCCTCGCCACGATGAAGGTGAGGGTAATGGAACTGGGCAAGCCCATGAACGAGAACTCGAAATACTACACGAGTTTCAACCCCGAGAAGGAATATGTAAGGACAGGCACGGGGGCGGTGAACGTGAGCAAGACCTACGCGCTGCACGACTGCGCCAAGGACACTACCGGCATTGTGAGGATAAAGCTGCCCAACTCAAAGCTCAACGCTGACAGCACGGCTATCGTCGGGGCTATGGCGTATGTGGACAAGGATGGCAACGGCTACTACAACTACGGCACGTATCTCATGGAGAAATTCTACGAGAATGCCGACAACTACAAGGACACGTACAACTTCACCCACAAGGTGTGTCCAGGCTTCTATTTCAAATACGCCGACGGACTGGGTTCCATGGCGAGCATCTACCTCAGCCAGATGCAGGTATTCTATAAGTACACGTACACCAAGACAAACTCCGACGGCACTGAGAAGGACACCACGATTAACGTGTCGAGCACCTTCGCCAGCACCGAGGAGGTGATGCAGACGACAAGGGTGACGGGTGACTTGGGCAACGTGAAGCTCACCGACTGCACCTACGTGAAGTCGCCCGCCGGGGTGAACACCGTGCTCACGCTGCCCGTGGACGACGTGATGAGCGGACACGCCAACGACTCGATTACGTCGGCGCGCATCTCGCTGACACGCGTGAACAACACGGGTCACGACAGCAACAACTTCACGCAGCCCAGCGCGCTGCTGATGATACAGGGCGACAGCATAGCGGACTTCTTCGAGAACGGCAAGCTGCCCGACAACAAGACGACGTTCGTAGGGTCTTACGCCACGACAAGTTCCGTGGTGAACACCCTCGCCAACTCTTACACCTTCCATAACATCGCCAACCTCATCAAGAACATGTATTCCGTGAGGGAAAGCGAAATCGGCGCGGAACCGGAGAACAAGAACAGCGCGGAATGGACGGCGTGGGACAGCCGCAGGGCGAAATACGCCACGGATTATCCCGACTGGAACAAGGTGCAGATCGTACCCATCTCCACCAAGTATGAAACGAGCAGCAGTAGCAGCAGCACGCAGACTCTCGTTAAGGTGGAGAACGAAATGGGAGTGTCGGGCACAAGGCTCGTGAAGGGCGACGGCGTTATGCCGGCCAACAAGGAGGACATCAAGCTGAAACTCTTTGTGGTGTACAGCAGATTTGAGAAATAAGGCAAAGCAACATCCATGGCAGACAACTATCTGGAAAGGCGGATGCGCGACTACGAGGAGCGCAAGGCCAAGTTGGCGGCCCGCAAAAGGCACATCAAGGCGAGACCTTCCGGACACATACAACGCCCGGATGACGAAGCGTTATGATAATAAGGTAAAGAAACTACAAGGAAGCGCGGCGGATTTCACCCATTGCGCTTCCTTTTGAGATTTAAGAGGAAACAGTTTGAAGAGGTTACGCCACATACTCAACGCCCTGATATGGATCATTGTCGGTTCATATCTCGTCGTCTCCGCCCTGCTCCATATCCCCTTTGTACAGGCGTACACGGGCAGATGCGTGGCGGAGGCTCTCAGTGAGAAGTTCGGCACAAAGGTGTCGGTGGGCTACGTTAACCTCGGTTTCCTCAACCGCCTCATCATCGACGACTTCGATATGCTCGACAAGAGGGGCAAGGAGATGCTCCATGTGTCGCGCCTCTCGGTGAGCCTCGACGTGGCGGGACTTGCCGGCGGACAAATCCGCCTGTCGTCGGC
>CAVHWJ010000037.1:10311-14939 GCA_963639565.1 uncultured Prevotella sp.
AGGCTGACGGATTTCTCCCTCGCCATAAACAATTCCTCAATATCGTCGGACTCCATCACCGCCACGTATTCCATGACGGCAAACGGCGGCATCGACACTAACTCTATTTGCGCAAAGGGCAATCTCCACAGCGACGGCATATCCGTTGCCGACCTGTCGGTGCTCATGCCTGAACTAAGGGATTTCCCCGTGGTGATGAAGATGCACACGGCGTTCCGCATGACTGACGGAAAACTGAACATTAATCCCATAAAGCTCTGGTCAAGCGACAGGAGCATAAAGATAGGTGCGTGCGGAGAAATCATGCCGTTCAGCAAGGGCAAGGACTGGAAATTCTATGTAAACGAAATTTCCATCAGCGAGAAGGGCATGGCGGACATTATGAAAGCCGCTGAGAAGATGAAGGTGCAGTTGCCCAAGCAGCTCGCCAACATCAAGAGCATTAAGGTGAAAGGCGGCGGTTCGGGCAGCGGCGGTACAATGGCGGCGCACGCCGACATACAGACGAACCTCGGCGGAGCGAAGACGGAGATAAGGAAAAACGGCGACGCTTTCACCGCGGCTGTAAAGACAAGCGAACTGAACCTTGGCGCACTTACCGGCAACAAGAGTTTAGACAAGGTGTCGGTCAGCGCAAAGGGCAAGGGCAATCTGGGCAAGGGCGGCATAAAGACGGTGAGCGTTACGGGCGACCTGCCCTTGTTTGAATACAACAACTATGCGTACCGGAACGCCAAGTTCGACATCAGCTACGGCAACGACTGCGCCAAGGGAAAGGTAAACATTGCCGACCCTAACCTCAACGCGGAGATTATGTGCGAGGCAAACGACTTGGGCAAGTCATTGCAGACCGACATTAGGGCTATGGTAAACAGTCTGTACCCGCGCCGCCTTAACCTCAGCGGCAAATGGGGCGACGCCTGTTTCAGCGCGCTACTTCACGCCAAGACATCGGGAAAGACAGCCAAGGAACTGACGGCCAACGTATCGGCAAGGGACTTTCTCTTCAAGTCGCCCGACAACTCCTATGCCCTTGAAAACATCGAGGCTTCGGTGTCGCCTGGCAAGATTAACGTGAACGCCGATTTCGGCACGATAGAACTGCGCGGCAAATACAACCTCGCGACAATCGGCGAGAGCGTCTTCGGGATATTGAAGAAGAAGCTCCCCACCCTGCCGGGACTTACAAAGAAACAATACGCGCAGGACAACAGCTTTTCCGTTCAGGCGCACATCACTGAAACAAAATGGCTGGAAGTCCTCGCCGGCATCCCCTTCCGGGCGGAGAAGCCCGTCAGCGTGACGGCCGACATCGACGACCGCAGCCGGGCGGTGAACGCGAGGGTAAGCCTGCCGGAGTTCAGCTACGACGACAACCAGTTCAAGAACGGCGAGATAATCCTCGACACACGCAACGACTCGCTCTTCGCCAACGTGAGGGTGGAGAAGATGATTGACGACGACAGCGACATAAAGCTACACGTGGAAGCCAACGCCGCCGACAACAACCTGAAGAGCGTGGTGAAATTCGACTACAACACCCCCACTCGCATAAAGGGCGAGATAAAGTCCAACGCCCGCTTCTATGCCGACAGCAAGGGCAAGAGCAGTGTGCTGCTCAATTTCGACCCCTCGCAGCTCGTCATAAAGGATTCGGTGTGGGCGGTGCGCCCGTCGAGGGTGATATACAACAGCGACAAGATTGAAGTAAACCATTTCGCCATAGAGAAGGGACGGCAGCACATCAAGATAAACGGTCTCGCCACGCGCAGCCTGTCGGACTCTATCTGCGTGGACCTGCAGGACGTGGACGTGAGCTATATCCTCAACCTCGTGGACTTCCATTCCGTGGAGTTCAGCGGACTGGCCACCGGACAGGCTTACCTCAAGTCGGTTCTCGACTCGCCGGAGGCCTACGCCAACATAAGGGTAAACGACTTCACGTTCCAGGACGGCGACATGGGGGGGCTCCACGCCAGCGTGAGCTGGAACAAGGCTGAGAAACAGATCGACATCAACGCCGTGGCGAAGGAGTCGGAGACGGCACGCACTGTCGTCAAGGGATATATGTCGCCCGAAAGGAACTACATCGACCTCGGCATCAAGGCTGAAAACTCCAACATCGCGTTCCTAAAGAGCTTCTGCGGCAGCTTCATGTCGGAAATCAACGCCCGTGGCAACGGATACGTTCAGGTGTACGGCGACCTCCGCACAGTGAACCTCCGCGGTCTTGCCGTTGCCAACGGCGACGTGAAGATAAGCACGCTAAACACGAGGTATTACCTACACAACGACACGGTGAGGATGGAGCCGAACGAAATAATCTTCGACCGCGCTCCGGTGAAGGACCGCAACGGCAACACGGCATACGTGAGCGGCGCGCTGCACCACAAATACCTGTCGAAACTCACCTTCGACCTGAATATCGAAGCCAACAATTTCCTGTGCTACGACTTTGACTCGTACGGCGAAAACTCGTTCTACGGCACGGTGTACGGTTCGGGCAACTGCGCCATAACGGGACGCGCGCACAGCATAATGTTCGACATCAACATGACACCCTCCAAGGGTTCGTTCATCGAATACAACGCCGCCAACCCCGACGCGATAACCGACCAGGACTTCATATCGTGGGTGAAGCGCGGCGGCAACGAGAAGAAGGAGGTGGTGGAGGCGAAAGACCTCAACGACGCGTCGGACATACTGCTCAACTTCAACGTGAACACCACGCCCGACTTCACCCTGCGCGTGCTCATGGACCAGGCGAGCGGCGACAAGGTGTCGCTCAACGGCTCCGGCACGATAAAGGCCAACTATTTCAACAAGGGCAACTTCGAGATGTACGGCACGTATCTCATCGACCACGGGGCGTATAACCTCACGATACAGAATTTCATCAAAAAGGACTTCCAGTTCCAGCAGGGCAGCAGCATCGTGTTCGGCGGCAACCCGTTCAACGCCCTGCTCAACCTGAAGGCGATATACCAGGTGAACGGCGTTCCGCTCGCCGACCTGAAAATCGGCAACAGTTTCTCAAGCAACAACGTGAGGGTGGACTGCATTATGAACATCAGCGGCACGCCTGAGAACATCAAGGTGGACTTCGACTTCGACATGCCCACGGTGAACAACGACGCGAAGCAGATGGTGAGGTCGCTCATCAACAGCGAGGAGGAGATGAACCAGCAGATGGTGTACCTGCTCGCCGTGGGCCGCTTCTACATGGACACCAAGAACAACTCCACGCAGGAGAACGCGCAGCAGAGCCAGACGAGCCTCGCCATGCAGAGCCTGTTGAGCGGCACGATAAGCCAACAGGTGAACACACTGCTGAGTTCGGTGATCAAGAACAACAACTGGAACTTCGGCACAAACATAAGCACCGGAACGGAGGGCTTCAACAACGCCGAATACGAGGGACTGCTCTCAGGAAGCCTCTTCAGCAACCGTCTGCTCATCAACGGACAGTTCGGCTACCGCGACAACCAGAACACCACGTCGTCGTTCATCGGCGACTTCGACCTGAAATATCTCCTCACGCCGTCGGGCAACATCGCCATTAAGGTGTATAACCAGACCAACGACAGGTATTTCACCAAGTCGTCGATAAACACGCAGGGCATCGGACTCATACTGAAACGCGACTTCGGCAACTGGCGCGAACTGTTCGGCATAAAGAGAAAGAACAAAAAAACAGCGAAATAACATGAAAAGTTTACTGATAAAAGACACCACCATATCTGAGAGAATCGACATCGTTAGGCAGTCGCTCGACTTCGGCGACGGCGAATGTGAGGGCGTGGACATGGAAGACATGTACGACGACTACATCTACGGCCGAAAGGAACTCTCGGAGATTAACATGCAGTTCAGCAAGGAGAACACCAACTTCGTGACATCGGGCGAAATCAGAGAGAGGGGCAAGTGTACACGGTAAACGACACACTGCAACGTGCCGGGAACCTTCCGGCAGGGGACATAGCGGAAGAACTCAACCGCGCCCTCGACACCCGCAGCTGCGCCGTGGTGACAGCCGCCCCGGGTGCCGGCAAGTCCACCCTGCTCCCCCTCACCCTGCTCTCCGGCCGCGGATGCCAAAAGGTGATGATGCTCGAACCGAGGCGCATCGCCGCACGGCAGATAGCCGACCGCATGGCGAGCATCTTAGGGGAAAAGACAGGCGAGACCGTGGGCTACCGCGTGCGCTTCGACACTCGCGTGGGCAACGACACACGCATCGAGGTGGTGACGGAGGGCATCCTAACGCGCATGATTGCCGACGACCCAACCCTCGACGGCATAGACACCATAATCTTCGACGAGTTCCATGAGCGCAGTCTAAACTCTGACCTGAGCCTTTGTCTCGCCCGGCAGACGCAGCAGTTGTTGCGCCCCGACCTGAAGATTGTCATAATGTCCGCCACGATAAACGCCGGTGAGATTTGCTCCCACCTTGACGCCACGCACATCGGGTGCGAGGGCAGGATGTTTCCGGTGGAGACGGAGTATCTCGCCACTTTGTCCGCCAACGTGTCGTCGCTCAGGACGGAAGACACGGCGAGGGCGGTGGCATCGGCTATAAGTCTCGCCCACAGGGAAGACGGCGGCAGTATTCTGGCTTTCCTCCC
>CAVHWJ010000038.1:0-9738 GCA_963639565.1 uncultured Prevotella sp.
GACATTCCGAAACCAATCTTCATAATGAACAGGTCTTCGTAGTTGTAGCGCAGAATCACGTTACGGTTGTCCACGTCGTCGAGATAATCTTTCTTGAAAGTGGCGGAAATCCACGGCATATAGACATAGTTGAGGTCGATGACATCAACCTTGTAAAGATGCCGCTGGTTCCTGTCCGTCCAACGGTATTTCAGTCCGCCCGAGAAGACACGCCGGTGAAATTCGGGGCGGTTCTGCAAGTTATAACTGAGGCTGATTTCGGTTGTCCCCGAAGAACGCCTTTTGAAATCCCTCGACAGGAACGGACACATGAAACTGGGGAACATCAGCTTCGACTCGATGCCGTATTCTATGTAATTCTGGTTCTGGTAATTCTCAAGACCCTTTATCGCTTCGAACGCCCCGCGCAGTTTCAGACTGAACAGTTCCGACCCGCGGAACAGGTTTCTGTTTTCGTACGTCAGCGAAGCGGCAGCCCCGAGGTCTCCCGAGGTATTAGTTCCTTCGGGCAGGAAAGTGATGCTGTTTGACTTTGCCGGACTTACGGTGATGGTGCAGTCAAGACTGTCGGAACCGGGCGTTTCGTTAAACGCGATGTTGGTGTATCTCACCGCCTGGAGCTTGCCGAAACTGTTGTAAGTCTGCTTGAGGTCGTCCGACCGGAACACCTTTCCCGGTTCAATCCACGTGTTCTCCTCCAGCGTCCCCCTGCGCAGATGCAGTCTTTCGCCGTTGTTCCCGCGGAAATCCAGTTTGTTGATATAGTAGCAAGTGTGCAGGGTGTCCTTTCCCTTGTTTGAATGGCGGTATTTGGCGAGGTGGAGGGTAAGGTCCACTTGCTTTCCGCCACAGGTGGAGTCGGCGGTGAACGATATAAAGTCCTTGTGGAAATGGAAATATCCGTTGTTCGTCAGCGCATCGGTAATGTTCTTGCGCTCCTGGTCGAGGCGTTTCACGTCGAACACCATGCCCTTCTTTATCCTCTCGCTTTCGGGATATATCACGGCGAGCTTCCGGGCGATGCTGTCGTCCTTGATGTCATACGTCATGCTCTTGATATGGTATGGCGTTCCCGGCACGAGGACGTATGTAAGGTCAATCTTTTTCTTCCCCGAAACGCGTGTCTTAACCTTCACCGCCGCATCAAGGTATCCGGCGTTCTGCATCGCCGATTTCAGACTTGCGCACGTGGCATTAGTCTGCGTAGAGTCCAGTATCGCAGGACTTTCCCCGATTTTCTTTATCTTTTTGTTTATCCACTTTGTGGAGTCTTTCCCTGCGAGGGAATAGGTGGCGAGGGGTATGCGGAGCGAGGAGAACCACTTGGTGTTCCCTTTCTGCTTGATATACGGCTGGTACGCCGAGAGGTCGATAGACTTGTCGGCGCACTCCAGCTTCACCTTGTTTAGGAGATATTCGTTTTCGGGTATGAACTTAGTGACAGAACATCCTGTCAGGGCGATGCCCAAAGATGCCGCGATGAGTATGTCGATGCCTTTTCCTGATGCCATGATTGTCACTTACGATTGTTCTACGCAAATCAATTCTTTCCAATTAGGCTGCAAAAATAAGAAAAAAAACTGTACTTTTGCCACTCCTATTTATATTTATGAAATGATAAGCAAAAATCAGATAAAGACGATACGTTCTCTCGAAAGCAAGAAAGGCCGGCAAAAGGAGGGGCTTTTCGTGGCGGAAGGGCCAAAGGTTGTGGCGGATTTGTTGGCGGTAACGCACCCCCATTCGGTTTTCGCCACACAGGAGTGGGCGGAACGCTGCGGTGAGGATTTCGGCGGAACAATCAATATAGTGACAGCCGACGAACTGCGCAAGGTGAGTTTTCTCCAGCATCCACAACAGGTATTGGCGTTGTTCCCTTTGCCAAAAGAAAACGACGGCAACGGCGACATTGACGAGAACTCGCTATATCTCGCCCTCGACGGAGTGCAGGATCCGGGCAATTTGGGAACTATCATCCGCATCGCCGACTGGTTCGGCATAACGCGCGTGTTTTGCAGCAAGGACACCGCCGATGTTTTCAACCCCAAGGTGGTGCAGGCCACGATGGGAAGCGTGGCGAGGGTGGGGGTGGAATACGTGGATTTGCCCGAAACACTCAGGCGGTTGCCGCAGGGGTTCCCTGTCTACGGCACATTCCTCGACGGCGAGGACATATACTCGAAACAACTCACAAAAAACGGAGTAATCGTGATGGGCAACGAGGGGAAGGGCATTTCCGAACCTGTGTCGGAACTCATCAACCGCCGCTTGCTGATACCCAATTTCCCAAAGGGCAGGGCAACAGCCGACAGTCTGAACGTGGCGATAGCGACAGCCATAACGTGTTCGGAATTCCGCAGATGAAAAAACCGCTAAACTATCGCAAATGAAACAGATAAAGACAATAATAAGGGTTTTCATACTGTGGACGCTGTTGGGAACGGTCAGTAAAGTGTTCTTCCTTTTCATCCACAGAAACCTAATCCCCTCGCCCGGCACTGGCGACTATATCGCAGTGATGTGGCACGGACTGCCGCTCGACCTCGCCATGGCCGGTTATCTGAGCGTCCTGCCGGCGTTCATACTTATATGGTCGGTATGGAGCAAGGGCAGGACGGTGCGCATGGCGTGGCGGATATGGTTCGCTTTCGCTGCCGTGGCTTCGGCATTGGCATACGTCAGCAACATCGCCCTCTACGGATATTGGGGATTTCCGTTGGACAACACGCCGATACTCTATCTGAAAACCTCGCCATCCGACGCAATGGCGAGCATGACAGCATTGCAACTGATACTCCTGCCGCTGCTGATAGCACTTTTGGCTTTCTGCATATACCTTGTTTTTGAAATTACGGGCAAAGAGGTGTTCAAGGCGCAAAAGGCAAACACGAAAAGCGGTTTGGCAACGTCTGTCATACTCCTTGTATTGACGGTGGCACTGATAATCCCCATCCGCGGCGGCTTCTCCACCGGAGTGAACCACACCGGCAGGGTGTATTACTCTTCAAACGTGCGGCTGAACCACGCCGCCGTGAACCCCATGTTCAGCTTCTTCGAGGCGGTAATCCACGACAACGAGGAAATAGGACAACGTTACCGCTTCATGGACGGCGGTGAGGCGGAAAAGGTGTTCAGGGGGATGACTTGCACCAAATTACGTCAAGACGCGGTGGAGCACGACTACAACGTGATTGTGGTATGTCTGGAGAGTTTCTCAAAATACATAATGGAAGAAAGCGGACACGTGAAAGGCGTGGTGCCGAATTTGGAGCGGTTCTCTCGTGAAGGACTGTATTTCACCGATTTCTACGCCAACAGCTTCCGCACCGACCGCGCCATCGTCTCCGTGTTCAGCGGTCTGCCGGCACAGCCCACGATGAGCGTAATGGACCAGCCGCGCATCAGCAACTCGCTGCCGTCGATGGCGCGCACGCTGAAACGGAGCGGCTACGACACACACTTCTATTATGGCGGCGATTCGGATTACAGCAATATGCGTTCCTACCTCATCGGCACGGGGTTCGGGAAAGTGACCGACCAGCACGATTTCGACAGGCGTTTAAGCACCGGGAAATGGGGCGTGGCCGACGGTCCGCTCTTCGACCGTGTTTTGGCGGAGATTAAGGCTGAGACGAAAAGCGGCAACGCCAAATTCTATAAGGGAATAATGACAGGCAGCAGTCACGAGCCATTCGACGTGCCTAACTACAAGAAACTTGACAACCAAGCTCTCAACGCTTTCTCATACACGGACTCCTGCCTGGGCAAGTTCATCGACGGACTGAAGAAACTGCCGTGCTGGAAGAACACCATAGTGGTGATAGTTCCCGACCACCTCGGGGCATATCCCGACGGGGCGGACAACACGAAAAAATGGCGCTACGAGCTGCCGCTTATCATGCTCGGCGGTCCGATAACCGCTCCACAAAAGGTTTCCACGTGCGGTTCGCAGATAGACATCTGCGCCACGGTGCTCGGGATGTTGGGCAAGGAGCACTCCGATTTCCTTTACTCCAAAGACCTCTTCGACACGGAAGCACCGCACTTCGCCTTCTTCACCGTGCCGGACGCAATGGGGATGATACAGGACAGCACATTCGTATTCTACGACAACGTGTCGAGGAAAACGGTGACATCGCAGGGCAAGGGCGGTGGCTCGCTCCTCGTCAAGGCACAGGCGTTCCTCCAAAAACTGTATGACGATTTGGAGGCGAGAAAGACCGGCAAATAAAGAAATTTTATAACTTTGCACAAACAAAACGAAAGACAACATTCGTATGGACAAGATACTTTTGAGTTTTGACACCGAAGAATTCGACCTGCCGCGCGAACACGGCGTGGAGTTCTCGCTGGAAGAGGGCATAAAGGTGTCGGTGTACGGCACAAACCGCGTGCTCGACTGCCTGAAAGAGAACGGCGTGAAAGCCACGTTCTTCTGTACGGCGAACTTTGTAAAGAACGCCCCCGACGTGATGCGGCGCATCATCGGCGAAGGGCATGAGGTGGCGTGCCACGGTGTGGACCATTTCTCGCCGAAAGCTACCGACGTTGAACAATCCAAGAAGATAATTGAACAGCTGACGGGAGTAAAGGTCTATGGCTACCGCCAGCCGCGTATGTTCGCCGTTTCAAACGACAAGATAAGAGAGGTGGGACTGATATACAACTCCTCGCTCAACCCTGCATTCATCCCCGGCAGATATATGCACCTCGATATGCCGCGCACGTGTTTCATCAAGGACGGCGTGTTACAGATGCCGGCTTCGGTCACGCCTCTGACAAGGTTTCCCCTGTTCTGGTTGGCAAACCACGTATTGCCGCCCCGCGTGTACCACTGGATGATACAGCGCACGCTGAGCCACGACGGGTATTTCCTCACGTATATGCACCCTTGGGAGTTCTGCGACCTGAAAGCGCATCCAGAGTGGAAAGTGCAGGGGATAATAAAGATGAACTGCGGTGATGAACTCCTGAGCCGTCTTGACAGGCTCATTAAGACGCTCAAACGCACGGGGGCAGAGTTTACCACCTACACGCCGTTTGCCAGACAGAAAATCGCCGAACTGGAAAAATCCGCCGCCACAGCGGAATAGGGGAAACGGCGAAACAAAAATATTAACGATTAACGGTGGCATATAAGAGTGCCACACATACACAATATGTGTCAAGAGAAAAGAAAGAAAAAGGTCACTGTCCTCATACCGTGCTACAACGAACAGGAATCCCTCGGGCCTCTCTATGATGCCCTGAAAAAGCTCATGGACGGCAACGCCGCCTACGACTGGGAGATACTGATGGTGAACGACGGCAGCAAGGACAACACGTTGGACATCATAAAGTCGCTGCGCGCCATGGACAAGAGGGTGGGCTACGTGAGCCTGTCGCGCAACTTCGGCAAGGAGAGGGCGATGCTTGCGGGCTTCGACCATGCCTCGGGCGACTGCACCGTGATTATGGACGCCGACCTTCAGCATCCGCCGTATGTGGTGCCTAAGATGCTGGAGAAATGGGAAGAAGGGTATCAGGACGTTTACGGCAAGCGGCTGACGCGCGGCAAAGAACCTTGGCTGAGAAAGAAGTTCTCGCTGCTCTTTTACAGTATGCTGCAAAAATCCACCAACTACGACATCCTGCCCAACGTGGGGGATTTCAGGTTGCTCGACAAGTCGTGCATCGCCGTGCTGAGGCAGTTGCGCGAGAGTGAGCGGTACACAAAGGGACTGTACGCATGGATAGGTTTCAAGAAATGCGGCGTGGACTTTGAGACGCAAGACCGTGTGGGCGGCGTGTCGCACATGAACGTATGGAACTTGCTGCACCTTGCGGTGGAGGGCATAACGTCGTTCACCGTGGCCCCGCTGAAATGGTCGGCGGTGCTCGGACTGCTCGTCTCCCTCTCAGCCTTCGTGTTCATGTGCTACACACTGGTGAACACGTGGATTTACGGCGACCCCGTGCAGGGCTACCCCACGCTGACCACGGTGATACTGTTCCTCGGCGGAGTGCAACTGATGTCGCTCGGCATCATCGGCGAATATCTCGGAAAGATTTTCAACGAGTCGAAGAACCGTCCCGTTTACGTGGCGGCAGAAGTGGAAACCGACGCCGTGTCATTGACGGAACTGGCTAATAAAGCGATGGCATATGAAAAGTAACAGGACAGTATATTCCGTGCCGCTATGTTTTGCGGTTAATGTCATACTGGTGTATGTCGTCTACGCACTGTGCCGCCTTGTTTTCCTCGCAGAAAACTGGAGCATGTTTTCCGGCGACATAACGTGGAGTTCGTTTTGCGGCATACTCAAGGGCGGTTGGTTTTTCGACACATCCGCAATTCTCTACACAAATGCCCTGTATGCGCTGATGATGCTCCTGCCCCTGCATTTCAAGGAGGCCAGGGGCTATCAAGTTGCTGCCAAATGGGTGTTTGTCGTGTGCAATGCCGTGGGAGTGATTGCTAACCTTGCTGACAGCGTGTATTTCAAATACACTACACGGCGCACTACGGTAACGGTATTCTCGGAATTCAAGAATGAAAGCAACCTCGGTTCGATTTTTCTGAAAGAGATTTTCAGCCACTGGTATCTTGTATTGGCAGGAATTGCGCTGATAGCTATGCTTTACTGGCTTTACCGTATGCCGAAAGGCAAGATACCGGATGAGGTAATGCGTCCGTACCGCATAAAATTCATGGCAAAGTATTATGCGGTACACATTGTATGTATCGCCGTGTTCGTGCCTCTCTGCATCGCCGGTATGCGCGGAGGATTTACCAAAGCGGTGCGCCCGATAACGATAAGCAACGCCAACCAGTACGTGAAGCATCCCAACGAGGCGGCTATCGTGCTCAACACACCGTTCTCTATAATAAGAACCGTAGGCAAACACACTTTTAAAGACCCGAAGTATTTCTCTCAGGCGGAACTCGACAGACTGTATTCGCCTTTGCATAACGCCAACGAGGGCGGCAGCACGTCAAAAGCCTGTGTGGCGAAGCCCAAAAATGTGGTCGTTCTCATCGTGGAGAGCTTCGGCAGGGAATATATCGGTTCGCTGAACAAGGAACTCGACGGCGGTAGATACAAGGGATATACCCCATGCGTGGACAAGTTGGTGGGGCAGAGCCTCACATTCGACAACACCTTCTGCAACGGCAGAAAGAGCATCGACGGTATGCCGAGCATACTGAGCAGCATACCGATGTTCGTCGAACCGTTCTTCGTAACGCCGGCTTCGATGAATGATGTCAGCGGACTGGCAGGGGAACTCTCCAAAGCCGGTTATCAGACCGCCTTTTTCCACGGCGCGGAAAACGGCAGTATGGGTTTTCAAGCTTTCGCCAACTCCACCAGTTTCCAGCGTTACTACGGCAGGACGGAATACAACAAAGACAAGCGGTTTCATGGCGATGACGACTTCGACGGCACATGGGCGATATGGGACGAGCCGTTCCTGCAATACTTCGCCCTGCAGATGTCCGGCATGAAGCAGCCGTTTATGACCGCCGTGTTCACCGCATCAAGCCACCACCCCTTTGTCGTGCCTGAGAAATACAAAAACGTGTACAAGGACGACGGACCGAACACCCTGCACAAGTGCATACGCTACACCGACATGGCGATAGGAAAGTTCTTCGAGACGGCAAGCAAACAGCCGTGGTTCAAGAATACGGTGTTCGTATTGACAAGCGACCACACCAACGGATTGGACCACCCGGAGTTCGGCACCGACTTGGGCGTGTTCTCTTCACCTATTATAATATACTCCCCCTCGGGCGACATCCCGGCGCAACGCCGCCACTGCATAGCGCAGCAGATCGACATCATGCCGAGCGTGCTGGGGTTCTTGGGCTACAACAAACCGTATGTGGCATTCGGACAAGACCTCTTCCACACGGCGGACCGGGACACATGGGCGGTGAACTATCTCAACGGAATATACCAATACGTCAAGGGCGACTACCTGTTGCAGTCTGACGGCTCTAACGCCAAGGCTCTCTACGACTACAAGGCAGACCGTCTGCTGAAGCACAACTTTCTCTCTGCCAAGAGGAATGTCGCCGACACGATGCAGCGTGACTTGAAGGCGGTAATACAGTCGTATATGCAAAGAATGGAGAACAACAATCTTGTTTACAAACCTAAGAAAACGAAGAAAGACAAATGACAGACATAAAGCAAAAATTCATGGCGTTCTGGAAAAGTCCGCGTTGCGTGTTTTGGCTCGGTATGCTTGTGGCGGTGATAGCCACGGCACTGGAGGTGGCGCGCGGACGCAACGCCAACTATATCGTGTACTCCGACGCGACCCGTATGTTTTGGGACGGACTGACACCTTACACCATGCAGTTCGTGGAACAACACGGACGCTATTTCCTTTACCCCCCGGCGTTCTGCGTAATACTGGCACCGGTGTTGCTGCTGCCGTGGTGGCTGGGGCCGTTCGTGTGGAACTTGGGCAATTACAGTCTATTCGCCCTCGCCATAAAGACACTGCCTAAGCAGTTTGACGAATACAAGCACCGCATATTCCTGTTCCTGCTCCCCGTACTCCTTCAGGCGGTGTTCTGCTATCAGTACAACATCGTGGTGTGCTACCTATTCATCTTCGCCTTCTCGCTCATGGAGCGCGGCAAGGGGCATTGGGCTGCGGTGCTCATCATGGTTTCCGCCGCCACAAAGGTGTATGGCGGAATAGAACTGGCGATGCTGCTGATGTACCCCAAGCCGTGGCGCAACATAGCCATTGCCGTTGTCTGCGGAGCTGTGTTGTTCGCCCTTCCTGTGGTAAACACCGGCTTCGACGACCCGTTGGGACTTTACGGACAAATGTCGGCGATGCTGAACACCCACAACGGTCTCGTGGACTATGTGGGCATCCTCTACGCACGCGGACTGAAATGGCTGCTCCTGCCCAACCACCAGATTGTGCAGGGCATAGTGTTGGTGTTGCTTGCCGTGCTGTTCTTCGTGCGCCACGCACGGTGGAACGGCCTCCGCTTCCGCACGCAGTGCCTCGCCGTGCTAATGGGTTTCGTGGTGCTTTTCAGCGACTGCCCCGAAACTCACACCTACCTCATTGCCATAGCCGGCTACCTCTTGGCGTTCTGGCTGCAACCTGAGAAGAAACGCATCGACTGGATATTGTTCTGGCTCTTGTTCGTGAACTTCGCCATATTGCCAACCGACGTGCTGTGTCCGCCTAAGGTGCATGAGTTCATTCACGAAACATTCTGGCTCGATGTCTATGCATATACAATTTGCTGGGTGCGCACGCTCTGGTGGGCTGTGGGAACATCTCCGGCCGCCGCTCTTCATGCGGAATATAGGCGATAAAAAGCAAAAGAAATAGGATTTCTTTCAAATATGTAAATCAAAAAGAGTAAATTTGCAATCATAACCAAGAAAGAAAAATACAGATGTCGCAAGTCAGGAAGATATATTACAGGCTCTGCGCATGGTTTCCGTACAAGGAACTGTGTGCGTCCGGCGAACCCATCGACGTGGTGATACCTGTCATAGCAAAGGATTTGGAGACGCTTCCGCTATGCATTGAAGGTGTGCGCCGTTGTGTGGTTCACCCTGTAAAACAGATATATCTCGTTGCGCCAAGGCTGAAGGAAATCGTTGATTTCTGCACCGACAACGGACTGGTCTTCGTAGACGAAACCTCAGTTCTCGACGGAATGAAAGCCTCTGACCTGAACCTGACAGAGCATTACCCCGACGGCACGTCGGC
>CAVHWJ010000038.1:10225-14831 GCA_963639565.1 uncultured Prevotella sp.
ATGTCGGTAACATTTCCGGCATACAGAAAATGAAAAGAAAAGAAATAGAATATGTGGGAAAACGAAAATGAACACCGGACCCAACAGCGCATCGCCTATACGGTATTGTACGCGATATGGTATTGCCTGTCGTGTCTGCCTATGTGGATTCTATACGGCATCTCCGACGTGTTGGGATGTCTGCTGTTCCATGTGATAGGCTATCGCCGCAAGGTGGTTCACAAGAACATGTGTGCGGCATATCCGGACAAGTCCGAGAGTGAAATCCTGAAAATGGAAAAGGGGTTTTACAGGCATTTCTGCGACCTCTTCCTGGAGAGCCTAAAATATTTCTCCATGTCGGAAAAGGACATAAAGAAGCATTTGCAGTTCCGCGGACTGGACCAGTTGAGGGAGTCATACGAAAACGGTCGCGCCTGTGGCGTGTTCCTCGGACATTACGGCAATTTCGAGTGGATTACAAGTATGCCGCTCTGGATTGACCACGACAAATGCCAGTGCGTGCAGTTCTACCGCCGTCTTGACAACAAGGTGTTCAACAAACTGATTGAGAAGCAGCGCAGCCGTTGGGGGAGCATCAACATCCCGGCGAACGAGTCGATACGCTACCTCGCAAGGTTCAGGCAGAAAGGCAAACCTTACATCATAGGTTTCCTCGCCGACCAGACACCGTGGTGGAACGACATCCATTACTGGACGAGTTTTCTGAACCACCCCGAGACACCTGTCTTCACCGGTGCTGAACGCATAATGAAGAAGTTTGACATGGACGTGTATTATCTCGACGTGACACGCGTAAAGCGCGGACATTATATCGCCGAATACAAACGGATTACCACCACTCCGAAGGAATGTGAAGAGTTCGCCATCACCGAGCGTTACACCCGCATGATGGAGGAGACAATAAACCGCGCGCCGCAGTATTGGCTTTGGAGCCACAACCGTTGGAAGCGCACCAAGGAGGAGTGGCAGAAGAGGATGCAGGAGATAAACGCGAAATAGGAAAACCCAATACGTAGCGGAAAATCAAGCCGCCGCATATCCGTTATTCTATCCTGCGGAACCAATAGTCGAACAGGCGGAAATCGTCCATTGTGATGGTTTCCGCCTTTGCTTTGTCCATACGGCAGAGCGGTATGTCGCGGTACATTGCCGCCACGAGCGAGAACGTGCTTGGCGGACCGATGATATAGTCGCACTCCGAAAGCATGAACAAATCACCGGCCGGAGAACCGCCCAACAGATGCACCGTAACATTGCCGCAGTCTACAATCTTTGACCATTTGTCGGCTTCCACGCCGCTGTCGTTTGTCGATAGATACACGTGTATGTTACGATGTGGAAACAACTTCGCGGTGAATGACTTGATGAACGAGCAATACTGTTCGTCGGAATAGCAATAGATGCCGCCTTTCCACACGGCATAGTCGCCACGGCGTATGTGGACACCAAGGCGCAGCACGTCCTGCTGTCCTTTTTCGCATGACTGCATCTGTCGCTTTACGGGTTCTGTAAACTCGCTGTCGATGGTGAAGAGGTCGCAAATCTCGTCGCGGTATTTCAGGAAAAGGTCGTAATACCTCACGAACCATCCGTTCACCACGATATTCCGGTGGCGCAGCATCTTCCGCTCCAGTGCCGCAGCGTCGCAGTCGGAACGCTTGAAACTCACCGACGGCAACAGTCCGATGGCCGACGCATACTTGGCGAAGAGATACCAGCCAAAACTCGCCAACGGTGTATGGCTGATCTTGAAGAATTTGTATTTGTAGCTGAAACGGGTGGCGATGGTCTTGCGGCCGTGCTCCCGTCCCCAGGCATAAACGTGGGCAAACTGCAACAGGTTGTTGCACATCTGGCTTTTGTCGCGTGCGAATAGCATAAAGGTATGTCAGTTGCTAAGGTTCTGTCACCGTGAAAATACCGAGGCGACGTTCTTGAAGAATTTTGCCACTTTCTCCTTCGGCGTGGGATGCCAACTGTGGGCGCAGTAGTGAATGGCGTAGCTGCGCGGTGTAGCCTCATGCTTGTTGCCGGCGAATGTCTCCGAAGGATAGATATGTATGCGTCCCGGCAGCTGCTGGTCAATGTCCTTGTAGACAAACCCCAATTTCTCCGCCACACGGGCATAGATATACGGCGAGAGAACGTCGGTCATAAGCGTGCCGTCGGACTTCACGAAATGCTTGTCGGCATACCAGTCAAGCACCTCCTTAACGAAAGGGCATCCTGCCTCAGCCCCCATCACGGCTGCCTGTATCTGTATGCCGCTGATGAAGGTGTCGTCAATGCGGTGGCCGTCAGCGTCGAGGTGCGCCATTGTGCCGCAGCGTTCTATCTGTATGGGGTGATACTCCATGCTCGAAAAGAACGATTTGTCAAGGAATTTGTCGAAACCCTTTAGCAGCAACACGTCGGAGTCAAGGTATATGCCGCCCTCCGTATAGAGGGCGTACATACGGATATAGTCGGCGGCGAAAGCCCATTTGCGGGCTTCGTAAGCCTCCTTGACGTACGGCACGGAGTTAATGTCGAAGTTCTCCGTGCTCCATCGCTTTATCTCATAGTCGGGGTGTATTTTCCGCCATGTGTCCATGCACTTGCGTATCTTTGGCGGAAAGGGGTCGTTACTGAGCCAGCAGTAGTGTATTACCTTGGGTATCATATTCCTGTTTTGTTTTGGGCAGCCGAAAGCGCGACGCCCTTTATTGCAAAGGTAGCCCATAAAACGCACAACGGCAAGTTTTGGATGTTTTTTTTCTCCGTTCTGATTTTATTTGCTAACTTTGTTGCATATTACAAACCGTGTTTAAAATGAAATCTGATACTAAAATACCGGATACGGAAATTCTTGTCATCCACGTGCGCGGCAACGACGAACGCAAGCGTTATATCACGCGCCAGCTGTCGCCGCTGGACTATCCCGTTACGTTCATCGAGGATGGTAACATAGAGGACATAACCGACGAGGTGTTGAAGCGTTATTTCACTGACAACGGTGAGGCGGACTGCGTTTACGGGCGCAAACCAGCCACAAGCTGCGCCCTGAAGCACCTCTTTGCCACGGAATATATTATCTCCCACAATCTCCCGGGAGCACTCGTGGTGGAAGACGACTTGCGGCTGAAACATAACTTCAAGCCTGTTTTTGAACAGAGCCTGAGGGAATGGCAGACTTACTTTGCCGACGAGCCATGCATCATGAACTACGAGGAGAGCAGCCTTATGCTTGTTCCCCACAGCAAAAGGCAAAAGGGCAGGGTGCTTTACAAGGCGGAGCGCGACCGTTTCGCCGGGTGTATGTACGTTAGTCGCAAGGCCGCCGAAGCCATAATGGCATACGTCATGGAACACAAATCGGCTTTCACGAGCGACTGTCTGCACAACCATTTGATACACCAAGGACTGATAACCTACTGGTGGAGCCACCCCTGCATTGCCTGTCAGTGCAGTTGCGATGGCAG
This sequence comes from uncultured Prevotella sp., assembly GCA_963639565.1. Classification (GTDB taxonomy): domain Bacteria; phylum Bacteroidota; class Bacteroidia; order Bacteroidales; family Bacteroidaceae; genus Prevotella. The sequence continues at coordinate 13,690 of CAVHWJ010000038.1, forward strand.
TATGCCCACAATGATTCCAACAAAGCCGCGCCCCTTCAAACGGCTGAAATGGTTTTATAAAAAGCTGTACAAGACTTTGCTTTACCGACTCAGATAAGGCGGAACCGCTGCACCGTAAAAATCAACAGACAACCATTCCTCACCTTATTATATATGACACACACTATCGTTGAGAACATAAAGTCTTCATGGCATGCCATAATGCACCACACTCGGAAGAACAGCCACTTGGCGTTCTACATCAAAGGGTATCTGCGCTATATATACCCGAAATGTCTGCTGCGGTGGAGACGCGACGCGATATTGGCGAGGTTTGACAAACTCTCTGCCGGCGAACAGGAGTATATTCTGCGGCGCGTGGACTATTACTGCAAATTTACTGACGGCATATTCCTCCCCGACGATGCCTCAACGCTAAGGGAGTTTACGCTGAAAAAGCGAATCTCTTACGTGCATGACTACATCAACAGTTCGTATTTCTTCGACGCATACGAGTTCACGCGCTTTTTCCCGCAGTCTTTCAGGTGGGCTTACAATCCGGGCGACGTGAACTATCTCTTCCCCCTGCCGGAAATAACGAAGAGCCGTCCTGTCGCCACCGGCGACGGCAACCGCAACAACATACTGCTCAACCTCGACAAGGTGAGGCATTTCGTGTGGCTGCGCGACCCTTTCACGTGGGAGGACAAAGAATGTCGCATCCTTTTCCGCGGCGACGTTACTAACAAACTCAACCGCATCCGTTTTCTGGAGATGTGGGGCGACCATCCACTCTGCGACCTTAAAGCCGTCGGCACAATGACTCTCTACGACCACCTTTATTACAAATACATAATGGCGTTGGAGGGCAACGACGTCGCCTCGAACCTTAAATGGGTGATGTCGAGCAACTCCATTGCCGTGATGCCACGTCCCACGTGCGAAACATGGTATATGGAAGGTCAGTTAATCCCCAATTACCACTACATTGAAATCGCCCCCGACTTCCACGACCTCATCGACCGCATCACATACTACGAGCAGCACCCCGACGAGGCCAAGGCGATAATCAGTCACGCCCATGAGTGGACACGCCAGTTCCAAAACAAACGCCGTGAAAAACTCATCTCCCTAATGGTGCTGAACAGGTATTTCACGCTGAC
>CAVHWJ010000039.1:0-14649 GCA_963639565.1 uncultured Prevotella sp.
TTGTACATGCCGAAGAGATAGCCAATCTCGCGTCCGCCCACGCCGATGTCGCCGGCCGGCACGTCCTCGTTGGGACCTATGTTGCGGTAAAGCTCCGTCATGAAAGCCTGGCAGAAACGCATCACCTCGGCGTCGCTCTTGCCGCGGATGGAGAAGTCGGAACCGCCCTTGCCGCCGCCCATGGGGAGCGTGGTGAGCGCGTTCTTGAACGTCTGCTCGAAACCGAGGAACTTTAGGATAGAGAGGTTCACCGACGGGTGGAACCTGAGGCCGCCCTTGTAGGGGCCTATCGCGCTGTTGAACTGCACGCGGTAGCCGAGGTTCACGTGTACCTCGCCCTTGTCGTCGGTCCACGGCACGCGGAACGTGATGATGCGCTCCGGCTCCACGATGCGCTCTATGATCTTTGCTTTTTCAAATTCGGGATGCTTGTTGTAGACATCCTTAATGGAGATAAGGACTTCCTTGACAGCCTGTAAATACTCCAACTCGCCGGGATGCTTCTGCTCCAGCTGCTGCATTATCTTCTCCACTTCCATAGTAATGTGTTTTTAAAGGTTATATATATTTCTTGTGTTTTGTCAAAGTGACTATTTCCACATCGCAAAAATAGGCATTTAAGAAATACGCTCCAAGGAAAAGCGGAGTTTTTTCAGCCGAATACTTACATTTTGTTAAACCGCAAAAAGAAACCGGCGTTTCCTCCCCTGTTTTGGAAACTCCGGTTTTCGATTTTCGGATTACTGTCTCACCGTGGTGATGTCGAACTCAGCCGTCGGCGTCTGCTGGCCGTGGGCTTTCTCCGAGGCGAACACCTTGAAATGCGCGGTGCCGTCCTTGAGTTTCTTGTCGGCCTTCACCATGGCGGTGTATTTTATCCCCTTGCCGGGACCTATCTTCTCTATCAGGATGGGGGCGGAAACGAAGATGTGCTTGTTGCCCGTGGTCTCCACCACCGCCGGCTGCACGCCGTAGAGCGACGCCGTGGAATTGTTGTACACCTCCACCGTGACCTTGGCGAGTTCGCCCGACGACAGCGTTGTGCCGTTGCCCACATAGCGCACGTTCCTTATCTCCAGCGCGGGCATCCCGGCATCCTCCATCATCATCTCGCGCGAGTGCTGCTTGCAGTCGGACGAGCCGCCCTGATATGACGGCTGGCGGTTAGGCGATGCCGTGTCGCTGCCGTCGAGGGTTATAATGTCGTTGCCGCTGTTCGAGGGGTCGAAACCGCTGTCGGCTGAGTAGTTGTTCTGCCGTGATGAATAGTTGTTCTGTGATGTGGAATAGCTGTCCTGCCCCGAAGAATACTGTCGGCGCGCCTGTCTCTGCGCCTTGTATTCGTCGTATTGCTGTTGCTGCGCCTGGTCGGCCGCACTGCCCACCGCCGCTCCGAGCACAGCTCCGCCGGCAAGGCCAACGAGCGTACCGATGTCGCTGCCGCGCGGTCCGCCGCTGATGCCGCCGATCGCCGAACCTATGATGCCTCCGAACTGTGCGCCGAAGAGTCCTCCTGCCGCCGCGTTCTCGTTGCCGGCCCCGCAGCTGGCGAGGAGCAACGCCGCGCTGAGTGCCAATGCTGTGTATTTCTTGTTGTTCATATTCTTATATTTTTATGTTCGTGTTATTGTTGGGGGCATGATGCCCCTGTTGTTCTATCAGGGCAAATGTAGGAAATATATTTGCTGTGGGCAAGGAAAATCTTGATTTTTGGATTTTTTTACAGGAAAGGGGCCTCATCCGCGCCACTCCGTGGGGCTTTTGCCGGTGGAGGCTTTGAAGGAGCGGCTGAAATACTTGGGGTCGGAGAAGCCGCAGGAGAAGGCTATCTCGCTGACGGTCATGGCGGTGGCGCGTAACAGGTGACAGGCGTGTTTCATGCGAGCCTCGCGGATGAAATCGAGGGGCGACACGCCGATTACCTGTTTCATGCGGCGTTGCAGGGCGGAACGGCTCATCGCCACGGCATCAGCCATGTCGCCCACACCGATGTCGGCGTCGGCTATGTGCTCCTCCACGAAAGCCGATATGCGGCGCATCAGCGCATCGTCCTCCGCGGTCAGTTCGGGGCGCAGGGGTTCGGGGGCGGTATCGCCGTCAGTTTTCTTTTCCTTGTCGGAAGAGTTGAGCAGCGAGAGGTATGCCTCAAGAGCCTCGCGCCGTTGCCGCCGTATGCGCCCTATATATATAAAGGTGTATGCCGCGCCGCTGAGGAACGCCACAAGGAGGAGGGCGAGGAGGACACGGGCGAGGAGGGTCTCGCTGAACTTAGGCGTTACGATGATAGTGATGCGCCGCACGTTGTCTGTCCACACGCCGTCGGCGTTGGTGGACTTTATGAGCAAGCGGTATTCGCCGGGGGCGAGGTCGAGCAGCGTCACGGAGCGGTTCGCGCCGAGGGCGTTCCATTTCGCCGCCGTGTCGCCGTCGCCGCCTTTCGCGAGGGCGAAGGCATAGCGCGTGTCAGCGTCGGGGGAATAGTCGAGGGCGGCGAAACTGAGGGTCAGGCTGCGCTCGTCACGGGCGAGCGTTATGGTGTCGGAGGCGTTCACAGCGGTGTTCTCCGCCTTGCCCTGCACGCTCATTCCGGTGAGGGCTATCGGCGGCACGTAGCGGCTCTTGGCGAGGTGCGACGCGTCTACGGAATACACGCCGTCCTGCATCCCGAAGAGGAGTCTACCGCCGGCGAGCCTGAGGGGCAGGGCTTCTGAAAAACGGCAGTCGTAGAGGAAATCACGCTTGCCGAACCATTCCGTCGCGCCGCTGTCGGGGTCGAGGAGCATTATGCAGTTGCTGCCCACGATGAGAAGCCGCCGGCCGAAAGGCGTTACGGAGAGAGCCACGTCGGTGGGCAGGGCGTTGTCCCGGCCGTAGTGGCGGAAAGAGAGGCGTTGCGCCGTGAAATCGAGCGTCTGCACCATGTTGATGCCGCCGCTCTCGGTACTCACGAAGATGCGTCCGCGGCTGTCCTCCGCCACGTTCATCGTGGCGCTGCAACTGAGCGCGTCCTTGCGTCCCGCCTCCCTCGTGTGGCAGCGGAACTGCATCCCTGCCGCCTTGCCGCCGGGCAGGATGCGCGCCACCACGAGAGCGTCGGTGGCGGCGGCGAAGAGGATGCCGCCACGCGTGATGTGTATCTTCCTCACTTTCTGCGCGAGCCGCCGGGGATAATTCTTCAGCCCTAAGAACGGCCGCAGCACCCTTGGCACCGCCGCCGAGGGGTTCTCCACGCAGCATATTCCGCCGCCGAGGGTGGCTACCCACAGTCTGCCCCAGCGGTCTTCTTTCACGTCGTATATGTTGTCGCTGCCAAGTCCCTGTATTCTATCAACGGCATAGCCAGTGCCGCCGGGCAGTGGTTTCAGGCGGAACAGTCCGCCGGGCTTGCTGCCCAGCCACAATGTGCCGTCGCGTGTCTCCGTGATGCAATAGACGGGGGCGATGAAAGGCGTGCGTGTCTTCGAGAGTCTGCCGCCGGGCGTGAGCCAACCGAGGGGTTTTCCGTTGCTGTCATACACCGCCACGCCGCTGTCTTCCTTTGTAGCCACCCACAGCCGTCCGTGGCGGTCGGCGAGGAACGCCTTTACTTCGGCGTGCGTCCCCATGTTGTCCACCGCACCGAGACCGCCAACGAAACTCAACTTATACAGTCCGTTCACCGCCGCCACCCACAGGTTGCCCTGCCTGTCGGGCATACAGAGGCGCGCCGACTCCAGCTTCTGCGCCCCCTCGTATGGTGTCTCGCTGCCGTCGGCGGCGCGGTAGGTCAGCTTGCCGTCGTAATACACCGTCCACTGCGTGCCGTCGGCGGCGCGGTAGCGGTACGGCCGTCCGTCTTTCACGGCGCGTGCGTTTTTCATCGTGGGCTTCATCCCCTTGGGAGCAGGGGAGAAGGTGTAGCTGCGGATGTTGAACACGTAGGGGTCTTCGTCCACCCTGCACCCTAAGTTGCCGTCGTCCATGAGCCACACGCTGCGGAAGCGGTCGGCGGCAAGTCCGCTGCCGTCGCCAACGCGCCCCTTGAAGCCGCGGAACTCGTAGCCGTCGTAGCGGCAGAGTCCGTTCCATGTGGCGAACCACATCATGCCCTGCGTGTCCTGCGTCATCTGCGTCACGTGCCACTGCGTCAGTCCGTCGTTCTCGTCGTAGCGTCGTATGCGGCAATACGGGGCGGCAAGTGTCTGTACAGCCAGAATGAGTGTTATAAAAAGTGCAGCGATTTTCATAGTCGTTTGATTTGCGCGCCGCTTAGGTCGGCGCACGGCAAAGTTAGGGATTTTTTCGCAATCAACCAAAAAGGGGAACTGTCCGGCAACAAGGAGTGGCTGAACCAGATGATAGACGCGTTGAAGAAAATGATGCCTTTAGGCAAAAAAAATAACTATCTTTGCTTCTCTTACCGATTAGCAAAGATAGTTACCGAGTGTTTTAATTTTTGTTTCTGATTATTTTGTCACCTTCACCGTTTGGGACGTTCCGTCAGAATAGACTGTCTTGACGAGGGTGATGCCTCGCTGTGGTCGTGCGATGCGCTGACCGTTTACCGTGTAGTATTCAGTGCGGAGAATCTCACCGCTATCCTTGGTCACACTCTCCACACCATCGGTGAGGTTGAGCGAGAGGTTGGAGATGTCAAGGCGGTCTTCATACTTCGGTGTGCTGTCTTTCTTCAGATAGAGGAAGCGCAACGTATGACGGCCAGGCCCGAGCACGAGGTCTTCGGGTTTATAGTTGGATGAACTGGCGTCCACGTCCTCGCCGGCAAACTCCATTTTCTTTTCACCGTCAATGGTGATGCGTGTACCCGTGACGAGTGTGGTGTCGCTCATGAAATAAAGGAAATCTGCCGAACTGTTGTGTGCTGTCCATCCGAGCACGCCAACCTGGTTCTCTGGTACTTCAAACGAAGCCTCAAGGAAAGAGTCGAAGTCGGTGTTGCCGTCCACTTTATGCTTTGCGGTGGAGTTGAATGCCGTATTGTTCTCAACGCTGAAAGGATGGTTGGCTGACGTATTGAATGAGAAGTCGCCACTCGTAACGATTGAATGGTAGTCTACGGGAATCGCCACGTTGGAAGCTTTGCACGCAACATAGTAGAAACCGCCGTTGGTATTGATCATGACCGAACCTTTATGCTCTCCAAGTTCGCCCGACTCATAGGCAATCTGTACGGGCAGCTCCTCTCCGAAGGATGCCGTCTCGCCGTCCAGCACACCACTGAACGCTCCTTGACCATCAATGCTTGTAAGGCATAATGGCGCTGTGCCGACATTGATCAGTGTGGCGGTCAAGGTGTCGCGCACACTCAGACGATCAAAAAAGTGCTCGCCGAAATCCAATACATCGCTTTTCAGCACAGCCAAGTGTTCCTGCTCTTCGTAGAGGCGAAGAGCCAAGTCGTAGACGTAAGCACGCAAGCGCACGTTGCCCGTACCGTCCCAGTCCATGTTCGTTACGTTAGAGAACTGAAGCACATAGGTGCCGGGCTTCAAAACGAGCGTGTTACTAATGTCGTCTGTAAAACTGCTTACGTCCATGCCATGACTGTAAGCATCATTGAAAACCACGCTGTCGTTGAGCAGGATGTTCATTCCGTTACCGTATCCTCCTTGCTTGACACCCTTCCAGCTGACGACACCAACCTTTCCCTCGGGAACGGCGAAATTGGCGTAGAGCGAAGAGGAGGAGTTGCTGCCTCCGTTGGTACTCACGGCTACGGGGCTACCCGTGATCGTGTCGGTGATGACGAACGGGTTATCTGTTCCTATGTTGAAAGCGATGTCGCCTTCCTTTACAATCTGGCTGAAGTCGGGGGCCTCACCCACTGTGGCTGTCACGTTGAGCGTAGCCCGTGTGGTATTGTAGGGAGAGTAAACGGAAACCGTCCCTGCAAATTCACCAGCCTTCTTGGGTATCAACTGGACGTAGACGTCTTGTACGCCACCAGCCTCTATCGAACGATAGGCGGCGAGTTGCAGTCCGTCGACATTGGCGCTACCCGTATAGTCGGTGTCAGTCAAGCCCTTGTTTACGATTTTGACAGTTTGCTTCAAGGTTGCGCCTGCGGTGACATTGGCACCTTCAAAATGGACATCAGAGGGCAGGAAAGCAAGATTAGCTTTCTCGGTCATCCGCTCAATGCTGACCAATCCTTTCTGGTAGAAATTGATACTGCCGTAAGAGGTGCAGTCCTTTTTGGCAAAAACCCACAAGCCAAAGCCCGTACGCGGGGTGAGCGTGGTAAGGTCGTCGCTCACATCGAATACCAGCTGGTCTGTGGGCTCCAGTCCATACTGTCCGCTGGCATTCGGCTGACTGGAGAAATCTCCCGCAAAGACCACCACGGAACAGTCTTTTCCATAGTAGCTCACGTCGCCATATTTGGTGTAGTCGTCGATGGTGCGTTCCTCGGAGTAGCCCGGAGTGCTGATGGTGATGGTCTTGGCAGCGGCGTCATAGACGCCTTCTATGTCTGCGACAGAACCTAACTGGAAGTAGCCTGTGTCCACAAACCCTTTCAGATAGACCTTGTTTCCATCGAAAGTAAGGTCAGTGCGGTAAGCGCAATACATTCCTTGCTCCGCATTGTAAATGCCGTCTTCCGTGTAATAGCTTTTCGCATTCACCCAATAAGGGGTAGCGGTAGCGTCTGCTTTGCGGGGCGCGGTCTTCCGCCCGTTCTTCTGCGATACAGAAGCGTCTTGTTTGAGCAGACTGCCTGATGAGAGTTTCTGTGCCATCGCAGCGTGTCCAAGCGTGAACAATGCGATGAGAAAGAATAGAGTTTTCTTCATAAGCCTGTACGATTTATTACGTTCAACATTTAATTCATTGACAAAAGTACCAAATAACCCATTAGCCTACAACGTTTTGCAGCTTCCGTCTGTATGAAAACAGGTTTTTAAACGTAAAAGTACCTGTTTGGGTATGTGTTGTGTGTGCTCCGGAGCTGCCGAAAGCCTCTGGCAGTCAGCTTTCTTTGTTTGCCATCTGGAGAAATTGAGAGGGGGTAAGCCCCGTAAACTTCTTAAAGGCATTGACAAACGAGGCACGCGACTTGAAGCCCACGCCTTGCGAGATTGCCTCGATGGTGAGATGCCCGTAATGGTCGTGGTCGGACATCCGGCGGCAAGCTTCCTTGATACGATACTCGTTGAGAAAGGAAGAGAAGTTCACCTCGTAGGTCTCGTTGATGACTTGCGAGACCAGCTTATATCGTGAGTTTGCCAATTCGGCAAGCCTTTCCGCACTGAACTCGGGGGAATAAATCTCCTCGTTCGTTTCCATGACGTGCAGTATGCTGCTTGTCAGCGCGTGCTTGTCTTCATCGCTGAGATTGTTATACGTATATTTCTCTTTCTTTTGCGGCATGGATTCTTTCATCTGCGTCAGTTCCCGCTCCAAACTCTCACGCCGTTTGCGCTCCTGCTCCTCGTTGCGGAGCGTGGCGACAGTTTTCTCGTAGAGACTTTCGTTCTGCGCACTCAGCAGCTTGTTCTTGCGCCATAGCACCAACAAGAAGCCAAGAATGAGCAATGCTGCGCCTACTGCCACGCCAAGAGCGAGCGACTGACGCTGGCGCCGCAACTCCATTTGCGCCTCCTGTTCGTCCACCAGCTTCATGCTGTTGACAAACCGCATCTCGTTCACACTCATCAGCTGGCGGTAGTTGAGCAACGTGTCTTTCAAAGAAAGGTAATGGGTGCGGTATTGGTTCTCAGCCGCCACGTCCCCATGCGAGGCATAGAGTTCCGCCAAATGGTCGTACAGTTCCAGTTCCGCATCCTTCATATTGTTCTGCACCGCAGCGGCAAGGGCTTCACTGTATATCCGCTCCGCCGCGCCATTGTCGCCCCTCAAATGGCACGCCTTGGCATGATTGATCTTCGCGACGAGCCAATAGCGCAAGTGAGGTCTGTCTCCGGCCATGATGCGTTCTTGCTGAAGGAAACATACTTCGGCTTTGGCGTATTGCTGTTGGGACAAGAAGCGGTTGCCATCGTAAAGCAATAGGCCATACCGTTGCACCACATTGGGGCGTGATGCAGTAATCTTCTCATACTCGTCGCGCACCTTCGCCACACGCGACAGCTCGCCCAAGTCGTAGCTTACGGAGACGATATTGGCGAAAGCCATGTCCACACACTCGCCATTGGCATTATCGCGCAGCGCAAAACATTTCTCGTAATATACGAGAGCCTTGCGGAGCGTCTTTTTGTCTTTACCCTGCTCCGCCATCGTCTGGTACATCGCACCAAAGTTGAGGTATATGCGCGACGTCACATCGGGAAAATCCTCCGAGAGTTCCTCGGCTTTGGAGAGACACTCATAGGACTTGGCATAGTCGAAGAAACAAAAGAAATAGACATACCACTTACCGATGTAAGCGCGTGCGCAGTCGCGCCGATCCTTGTCGTTCATGTCCTTGCGGTAGCGGTTGGCGACGATGGTATAGCAGACCAGCGCACTGTCGGGGGCCATGTTATTATCCGAATAGCGGTTTCCCATCGTCAGCAGCCGCTCCGTAGGAAGCGACGTCCACCGATAGTAATATTCGGGCTGGAGCGCCGCCTTGCAGCGGGTGCACACCCCAAACAACAGTAAAAGGAAAAATGCAATCCCTATGTATCTTCTGTTTACCTTCATGCCTCACGTTGCTTTAAAGTGCAAAATTACAAATTTTCGCTTTAAAAAAAAGATAAAAAACACGATTTACAAATATTTACCACAATTCAATCTAAAGTTACCAAAAAGGCGCGCAACCGTTGTGATCGCGCGCCTTTTTATCTGAATTGCCGTGTTTTTTAGTCCTCCACGGGGAGGTTGTCTTCCCAACCGTCGTTCTGGTCCTTCATGAAGCCGGCGTTGATTTCGGCGGCGGGAATCGGGAACGCGAAGTTGGCGGGCTTGAACGTGGTGCAGGCACCGCCCATCACGGTAATCGTCTTGTCGAGACGGCGCGCCTCGAAGAGGAACTGTCCCTCGCCGAAGAACTCACGCGTCTTCTCCTCCCAGATGAACTCGAGGAGTTCGTCCTTGTCGGAAGGCAGCAGCGAGAGGTCGCAAGTGCCGTCCTCTGTGGCATACTGCTCGTCGCGCTTCGCCGTGTAGCCAAGGTATTTCTTGGCCTCGTCCACGTTGCCCTTGCGCGCCTCGCACTCGGCTATGATAAGCGACATCTCCGACTTGCGGAACACGGGGACGTTGCTCACCGACTGTGCGGCCTCCAGACCCTGGTATTTGCGGCAGCCCAACCCCTCAGAGTTTCCGCCCATCTCGCCGATGAGTTCGGCACGAACGTCGGTAGGCTCGAAGAAGCTCATGCAGTAATAAGACACGCAGCCGTTGTAAGAACCGTAGAGGGTGTTGAGCGCATTGGCCGAGAGGTTGTCCGCCTCGGTCTTGGTGAGGGTGAAGATGTCCTCGTCGGTTACGCTCACCGAAGCCCACATGCTCACGTAGCCCTCGTTGGAGGGAGACACGTCGGTGTATGTTCCGTCGCCCTTGCCCTTGAGGCTGATTGCCTCTTTGGCGGCAGCCTCAGCCTCGTCGTATTCGCCCATATAGAGCTTCACGCGGGCCTTGAGGGCATAGAGGGCGGCCCTGTTCATGTAGAAATACTGCAATGAGCGGTTCTCGCCCGACATCTTGTTGTAGTTGAGAGCCTCCTCGATGTCGCTGCAGATGAGCTGGTAGGTCTCGCCGATTGTGGCGCGCGTCAGTGTTTCGTTCACGCCCACGGGAGCGTCCTTCACGAGGGGAAGTCCCTTTGCCTCAGTGCCCTTGTTGTAGGGCAGGCAGAAGAAGTTGGAGAGCGTGAAATACGCCAGGGCGCGCAGGCCAAGGCACTGCGACTTGCAGTAGTAGAGCGTGGCCTTGTCGCTGTCGGAGAGCTTGGTGTTTGTGGCGAGCAGGTTGTCGGCGCCGTTGATGGTCCTCACGCAGCGGTCGATCACCTTGAAGCCGTATGCCCAGATGCCTTCAAGCTCCTCGTCGGTGTCGGTGATTGACCATGTGGACTGGTAGTAGAAATGTCCCGTAGACGCGTCGCCGTCGGCGAGTCCGCCGCAGAAGTCGCCGTACGCCACGGCGTAGTTGCCGAGGAACGGGTAATAAGCCAGGGCGAAGTATGCGCCCGTCGTGCCGTTCTCCACGTCCTGCACGCTCTGGTAAGCCTGTTCGGTCGCCACATTCTGCTTCAGGTCGGCGTCGAGGCTGCACGATGCGAGCGCGAACGCCATGGAGAGAACGAAAGATAACTTATATAATATTTTCATTGTCTTATCCGTTTAATTGTTTTTCTCTGTTTGTTATTCTCTTGTTGCCCTGTGGGGTCAGAAGCCCAGCGTCACGCCGAACACGATTGAGCGCGCGAGGGGGTAGTTCCACCACTGGTAGCCGTTGGCGCCCACGCCGGCGGGGTCGTAGCCGCGGTAGTTCTTGGCTGTCCATGTGTAGAGGTTCTCGGCGTTCATGAACACGCGGGCGTTGTCGATATACGCCTTTTTGAGAATGTTCTTGGGCAGCGTGTAGCCGATTGAGAGCGAACGGAGCTTCAGGTAGCTGCGGTCCATGAGGAAGCGGCTCGAAGCCTTGTTGGCGTAGTTGTCGTCGGTGCTCAGGCGCGGCACGTCGGTGATGTCGCCCGGGTTCTGCCAGCGGTTGTTGTAGACGTATTCGGTGTAGTTCTCATAGAACGCCGAACCGATCTGCTCATCGTAGCGCAGGCTGTTGCCGTAAATCTTTCCGCCGATAGAGTAGTTGAGCTGGAAGGCGAAGTCGATGCCCTTCCACTTGAGGGTGTTCTGGATAGAGCCGAAGAACTTGGGGTTGGCGTCGCCAAGGTAACGCTTGGCGGCCTTGTTGTAGTTCTCGGTCGTCTCGGTGCCCGTCTCGTTGAGATACCACAGGGCGTGGCCGTTTTCGGGGTTCACACCGGCATACTCCTTCATGTGCCATGTGTAGAGCGGACGACCGGCTTCGGTAATCTGAGTGGCAGACTCAATGGGGTCGTCGGTGCTCAGGGCTATCACCTTGTTCTTGTTGTAGGAACCGGTTACGGTGAGGTTCCAGAGCCAGTCCTTGTTCTGGATGATGTTCGCGCCGAGCGAGATTTCGATACCCTTGTTAGAGAGCGAACCGATGTTCTTGTAGTATTCCGAAAGACCCGTGACGTATGACACCGGAACGGCGAACACCATGTCGGTGGTCTTGTGGCTGTAGAAGTCGAAGGTGAGGAAGATGCGGTTGAGGAACGTGGCGTCGAGGCCCACGTTGAACTTGCCCGTCTTCTCCCATTTCAGGTCGGAGTTGCCGAACTGCAAGTGCGCGCTGCCCGGCTTGCTGTTGTAGTTGTAGCCGTAGCCGAACACGTCGCTCGCCACGATCCACGACAGGTAGTCGGCGTCGGTGTGGTCGCCCACGTCCTGGTTACCCGTCGTTCCGTAGCTGGCGCGGATGGTGAGGTCGGAGAGCCAGCTCTTTGTGGACTCCATGAACTTCTCCTCTGTGATGCGGTATTTGCCGCCCACCGACCAGAACGATGCCCAGCGGTTGTCCTTGCCGAAGCGTGACGAGCCGTCGGTGCGGAACGATGCCGACACGTAGTATTTGTTGGCGTAGTCGTACTGCACGTTGCTGAAGAACGAGTTGAGCAGGAGGTTATACTTGTATGTGTAGGCCGAAGAGGGGCTTGACGCGAGGCCAAGCTCGTTGAGTGTCTGCACGGGGAAGTTGCTGTTCTCCATATCCTCGCGGCGGATGGATGTCTTCTGCCCCTCCTGTCCCACGAGCACGTTGAGGTGGTGGTCTGCGCCGAACGACTTGATGTAGTTCAGCGTGTTGGTGATACTGAGCAGCGAGCGCAGGTTGGAGAAGTTGGCTCCGTAGCCGTTCATCTGCTGGCCCTGGCTGTTGAGGAACGACCAGTATTCAAACTCGTCCACATAATAGAGGTCAAGTCCGCCCTTTGTCATCCAGGTAAGTCCCGGCAGGATGTTTATCTGCAGATAAGGCGAAATGGTGGCCTGGTACTGCTTCGCCTCGTTCTTGTCGCCGTACGCGCTGCGCAGGGCCACGGGGTTGTAGCCGGTGGAGGTGTCGAAGTTGAAGTCGCCGTTCTCGTCATACACGCCCGTCAGCGGGTTCATCATGTACACCTGCGTGAAGGGGTCGGAATAATATCCGCCGCTCGCTCCGTTGTTTGTCACGGAATAGTTGAAGCTGGTGTTGATACCGTATTTGAAGGTCTTGTTCACCTGCTGGTCCAGGTTGAAGCGCAGCGTGTGTCGCTTCAGGTCCTTGCCCTTCATGAAGCTCTCATTGTCGAGGTAGTTGTAAGAGAGGTAGAACACCGGGGCGTTCTTGCTCTTCGCTCCGCTGTTGATGTCGAAGCCGTATTCCTGCACGAGGCCGTTGCGCGTGATTTCCTTCATCCAGTCGGTGCTCTTGCCGGTCTGGCGGTAGTTGGAGAGCCATCCGCCGGTGTACCAGTCGTAGAAGTCCTCGGCGCCCTGCTGGTCGGCGTTGAGACCCAGGTCGTAATAATAGTTATACAGCCCGAAGGTGGAACTCATGCCGTTCTCCTTGTAGCTGTTGAGCAGTGCCTCGGTGGCAAGCTCGATGTGTTGGTCGGCGTTCACCAGGCTGTAGTTCTTTGCCTTGGGGAGCGACTCCCAACCGAGCTTCGCGGTGAAATTCACCTTTGTCTTGCCCTGCGAACCGTGTTTCGTGGTTATCACCACCACGCCGTTGGCGGCACGCGAACCGTAGATTGAGGTCGCCGTAGCATCCTTGAGCACGGTGATGCTCTCTATGTCGTTGGCGTTGAGACTGGCGAGCGGACTGAGCGTCACGCCCTCGTCCATGCGCGCTCCCACGGGGTCGGCGTTGAAAGGTATGCCGTCAACCACATAGAGGGGCTGCGTGCCGGAGTTGATGGAGTTGCGGCCGCGGATGTAAATGGTCTGCGGCGCGCCGGGCTGTCCTGAAGTGGTTGAGAGCTGAAGGCCCGGCACCGTGCCTTCGAGCGACTTTATGGGGTTGGCGTCGTTGCGGGCGTCGATGATGTCCTTGTTCAATACTGTGGCTGCGCCGGTGAAGGCGGCCTTGCGCGTCACGCCGTAGCCGGTGACCACCACCTCGTCGAGGCTCTGCTCGTCGGCCACGAGCGTCACGCTCATGTCAGCCTTGGCCTTCACGGTCTGCGGCTCCATTCCGATGTACGTGATTTCAAGTTTGGTGTCTGCCGGAACATTCAGCGTGAAGTTTCCGTCGATGTCGGTCACTGTACCCTTGTTGGTCCCCGCCACCTTCACGGATGCGCCCACCACGGGCTCTCCGTCGGAGCTTGAAACCACGGTACCCCTTACTTGTGTCTGTGCCATGGCTATCCCCGCGTTGAGGAATACGCCGGCGAGAAAAGTGAGAAGTTTCTTTTCCATAAATTTCTCTGTTTTAGTAACTAATAATGTAATTGTCTATACCTGATGCGGAATGTGTTTATGCTCTTCTATTGAATTGCTTGCGTTCCTTGTCGTGCTTGTGAGTGCAGACAATGCGCCCGGAGACCTTTCTTATATTAATAAAGCTAAGAATACAATCCTATACCTATTGAATATGCGGCGTGTTTGCCGCCACGTCTCCCTGACGTTGCCTGTTGCAAAGATATTACAAAATACGCTAACATTTGTGACGGACTGAAGCGATATTCCCCCGAAACCGCGAAATACTTGATTAATATCAATTCCAACTGTGAAAAAGGGTGAATATTGTTTCAATCCGTTTAAATCGCGTCGGTTTGCCTTACAGTCGATAAAAGAACCGCGGCGTTTTGTTGGATAACTGTAAGAATAGCGAAACAGGGCAAAGAGGATGTATTTAAGGTGGCTATATCGGTTGCAAACCGCCGCTCCGCCAGTCGTCCATCGGACGTTGGGAGACCTCCCAACGGACGATAACAGCTCTCCCATCGGACGGCAACAGACCTCCCATCGTCCGATGGGAGCTTGGCGAACCGCCCCTTTAAACGAAAATGTCCCGTGCTCTTTTGGACCAAAATTAGCCGCATTGCTTGTCGATTAAAATTTTATTCATAACTTTGTACACAGGCATTTACACACTGAGGAATATGGAGACACTGACAAGACTGCCTTGGGCCGCCAAGAGCGCGGTGTTCAGGAGACTGGAAGAGATAGCCGACGTGAGCGAACTTTCACGTGAGGAACGCATTAAATATGACGAAGGACTGCGCAAGTACCGCGACACGATTGGTGTGCTTCAGGGTGCCCTAATGGAAGGTGACACCAAGGGCTTTAAACGCGGACTCAAACAAGGAGAAGCAAAAGGAC
This sequence comes from uncultured Prevotella sp., assembly GCA_963639565.1. Classification (GTDB taxonomy): domain Bacteria; phylum Bacteroidota; class Bacteroidia; order Bacteroidales; family Bacteroidaceae; genus Prevotella. The sequence goes on from CAVHWJ010000039.1 coordinate 14,349, forward strand.
TTAAACGCGGCAGGGAGGAAGGTCTTAAACAAGGCATCGCGGAAGGCGAAGCGAGGAGCAAGAAAATGTTGGCGAAGGTCATGCTTTCAAAAGGCTACGACGCTAACGTGATATTCGACTTGACCGGACTTTCCTTAGATGACATCCAGTAACGGATGCCAGTCTCTCCCCGTCATGCCGTTAGCTTAGTCTTTATTAACCTAAGATTGTGCAACCGTAACTGTTCAGCAACCTATTAGTTTTGACAAAATAAATTCATGAATAATTCATGGTTAATTCTTGGAAATTCGTGTTCAACAAA
>CAVHWJ010000040.1:0-5865 GCA_963639565.1 uncultured Prevotella sp.
ATGTCTTTAGAACTTTCATCGTCTTTAGATGGAATCAACGAACTTTATCACAAGCTCCCTTTGCTCCTTGGTGAGCTTGCGGAAATTCTTCACCGCCCAGAGCGCGTCGCTGTCTCCGCCTTCGCCGGTGCAACCGTGCCACATAATGGCTTCAAGGGTGTTGCGTGCGCGGCAGTCATGCAGCCTGTCGGAGTGTCCGGCGCAGAGGTTCTGCAGTCCGCGTCCCCACAGCGGTGCGGTCTTGCACCACCCGGTGCGCAGGTCGTTCTTCATAAAGAGGCGGTGCTGGATCATGTCGCTGTAAGGCCATATCTTCTGGTGGGGATAGTGTACCATGCGCGTGTCGTCGGCGGTGAAGCGGTTGTAGGGGTCGCGTATCTTGTCGTCGCCTGTGGTCCACGACGGACGGTGGCACGACGTGCAGCCGATTTCGGTGAACAGGCGTTTGCCCTCCTTGAAATCGTCGGTCTTGGTGTTGCGCGCCGCGGGTATTCCCACGCCCCTGTGCCACACCATGTATTTGATGTAGTCAGCCTCTTCCATCTCCACGGGGAGTTCGGTGGAGTTGCCGAAGGTGATGATGTCCTTCGCCGGGTCGCCGGTCTTGTTCCATTCGGGGTAATAGTCGTAGAACTTGCTCGTCACCTCGGGGTCGGCGGCGGCGAACTGCCAGTATTCCGTCGGGATGTAGTGCTTGGTGAAATCCTTGCGCGTCACGTTCTGCACCTCCCAGAACGACGCGTCGCTCATCACCGAGGCGCGGTCGAGGGCGTAGTCGAACTTGTAGACGATGCCCTCGGGACTTTTCAACTCCGGCGTGCCGTCGGCGCGCTTCACGAAGTCCTTTGCGCTGTTGTCCCAGAACTGCGGGTTGAGCGTCACGTAGGGGCTTGCGCCCTCCTTGCGGTACTGCGCCATGATTGAGTCGTCGGGGATGGCGTCGATGAGACCGCTGCCGATGAAGCCGATGGTAGACTCAAGGCGCACCTTGGCTTTCGACATAGGCACCTCGTTGCCCCATTTGTCGATGAGCTTGCCGTAGATGCAGCCGTCGGCGAGTGTTACCTCGGGATATTCCAGATCGTAGGTCTCGCCGTCGTCAAACTTGTTGCCCCACTGGTCGCTGTATTTCTTCCATTCGATGTTCACCTTCTTCTCGTCGAACTGCGGCTTGAAAGGTTCTGTCGCCCTTCCCATCGCCACCCAGCCGAACGACTGCACCACGATGTCGTTCTCGTCGGTAATCATCAGGATATATCCGTTGCCGAAGGTGTCGGAGTCGTATTTCGTCTGACGCTTGCCGTGGCCGTAGCCGATGTGGCAGTGGCGGCACGACTTGCGGATGTAGAGCGGACCCAGGCCGGGCATCGGCTTGTCGTGTTCCGTGAAGGGGTTGTCGAAGAAATGCTCGCCCTGCTGAAAGGCAGTGGACAGTCCCTGCTCGTCGATGGCAGGAGCCGGCTGCTTGTAGGAGATGGCAGATATGCTGTACACCGTGCCGAGCTTGCCGCCGGTGAAGAAGTCTTCGGGGTAGTCCTTGTACGGACTGCTCGGGTCGAGGTCGAGGTCAAGGCCGCCCTTGTTGTCGCTGCACGATGCCGCGATGAGCGGCAGGGAGAGCAGGGCGTATTTTAAATATTTGATGTTCATTGTTTTTGAGATTTACAGTGTGTATGTTTCGTTGTTTTGTTGTCTTGTCCTTATTTTCCGCAAAAGCCACACACTGCCGCATTGCCGGTTTCCCGGCGGAAGGGTAGTGTGTGGTGGGTTATACGTGGACAGGCTCTCTTTGTCATAAAGCCTGTCCCGTACGGACTGTGTCTTTCAGAGAAATCTGTTAGATAGACTCCACGAAGAAGATGATGTTTCCGCGCTCCTCTGCGGTGAGGTTCCTGAACAGTTCGATGCTGTGGCGCGCGTCGCTCTTGGCGTTGCCGTGCCACATGATAGCTTCGAGGGTGTTGTTTGCGCGGCAGTCGTGAAGCCTGTTCTCAGCTCCGGTGCAGATCTTCGAGAGTCCGCGTCCCCAGAGCGGAGTGGTGCGGCACCAACCCGTGCGGATGTCGTTCTCCATATAGAGGCGGTGCTGCACGAAGTCGGAGTAAGGCCATATCTTCTGGTGGGGATAACGAGGCATGTCGTCGTCGCCGAACAGACCGTTGGGATCCTGGATATGGTCTTCGCCCGTAGTCCACGACGGACGGTGGCAGTTAGCGCAGCCGATTTCGGTAAAGAGCTTCATGCCCTTCTTGAAGCGGTCGGTGGTGGTGTTGCGCGCCGCCGGAACGGCGAGGCCGCGGTGCCATATCATGAAATTCTTGTACTGCGCCTGTGTCATCTCCGCGTCATGGTTCTTGTCGGTGAGGTAGTTGTAGATGTTCTGCTTCACGTCGGCGGTGTGCCATGTGGGGTGCTTCTGCTCCGGGTCTACGGTATTGATGTAGGCAGGGAAGCCGTCAATCACATCGGGGTCGTTCATCGACGTGGTGGCGTAGATCTTGCCGTTGAGGTCGAGATACAGCGACTTGCGGTCTGGGCGGTTCACGTTGGTGATGTTCCAGATTGCGTTCGCGCCGGGGCCGTCCTGGATAGGACCGCGCGTGAGGGCGTAGGTGTAGCGGCGCACGTAGTTCTTGCCGTCACCCGAGGCGTTCTTGTAGTAGCTCTTCCAAGTGTTGTTCGTCTGGTCCCAGTAGCCCGGGTTCAGCGCGTCCGTCTTGCCCACGGAATTGAAATACTTGCTCTGGCGCGTCCACTCTGCGGTGATAGAATCCTCGGGGATAGCGTCGGTAAGTCCTGTTCCGTAGATACCGATGGTCGTTTCGAGGCGCACGCCGATTTGGTCAGCCACCTGGTCGTTGGGAATCACGACGAGCTGTCCGTTGCGCGACACTGTTACAGGCGAATAGTAGGCCGTTGCCGGGATTGTCACCTCGGGATATTCCAGGTCGTAGGTCTCGCCGTCGGGGAACTTGTTTCCCCATTCGTCGGTATATTTCACCCACTTAATCTCAATCTGCTTCTCGTCGATAGGGGCTTTGAAAGGTTCTACGGAACCCGTCTGCGGCATACCTGCCACCGACTGGATGTAAGAGTTCGTCTGCTTGTCGTAGATAACGAGCAGATAGCCGTTGCCCATGTCGTCGGCGCGGTAGCGGTTCATTTTCTTGCCGTGTCCGTAGTCGGGGTGGCAGTAGAGGCATCCGCGGCGCACGTAAACCGGGCCGAGACCCATGAACGCGCCCTCCGTGTTGGTGTTGTAGTCCCTCTCGAAGAGCGTCTCGCCAATCTGGAACGCCTGCGACATCCCGGCCTCGTCCACGGCGGGAGTCTGCTGCTTGTAGGCCAGGGCCATAATCTGGTTGGTAGTGCCGAGTTTTCCTCCGGCGTAATACCATTCGCTGGGCGTACCGTATTTCTCTGCCGGAAGGTCAAGGCTGAGGTCTCCCTTGTCGTCGGAGCAGCTGAACATCGTGGCTGCGGCGAGGAATGTCGGTATCAAATAGATGTGTTTCATAATGTTTGGTTTTTAATACGTAAAATGTTGGTAGTCCCTTTTCGGGGAAGACTACCAACTTTTTGTTTTCGGTTTTACTTTGCGTGGTTTAGTTCAGGTTTGCGCCCTCAAGCTTGGTGTCGAGGTTCTGGAGAGCCTTGCTGAGGTTCTGCAGGGCTGTGATGGCGTCGTGTGCGGTCTGGTCTGTGTAGTACAGCACAAACGGTTTCTTCATCTTTGAAATCTTGTCGAGTGCAACGTCCATTTTCGTCATCACGTCCTCTGCCAGTGCCTTTGTCTCCTCCTTGGTGAGGCATACGCCGATGAGCGATGTTGCCTTGGGAGTCGCGCCGTCCACGTCGCAGCCGCCGTAGAGGGCGTGCTTGCACGACATGATGTTGTCGTAGAAGTCCTGGATAGAGTTGTAAGAGTAGGGAGACTCGATGTAGTTCACGTCAGTACCCGTGGTAGGAGAACCGATCTTAGAATCAGCCACTTCGCCGATGATGTCCTGCGCTCCGGCGATAATCTGGCGTGAAGCGAGCAGAACGCTTGTGTATGTAGAACCTGCGTTGCCGGCGTTCTTGAAGTCTGCGCCGTAGTCTCTTGAATCGAACTCAGCTTCGTCGAGCAAGTCCTGCTCTGCCTGGCTCACTTCGCCGCCCCATGCAGAAACGAGCTTGAGGGCGTTGAGGTAAAGGTCTGCAGAAGCGGCCTGTATGAAGAATTTTTCGTCGGCAGTGATGTCGGCAGCCTTGCGTGTCTCGCCGTCACGGAAGAGGAGGTATTCCACAGCGTGGAAACCTGTCAGGTTCTGGTTGGTCTGAATCTGCTCTTCGATGATTTCCGCGTCACTCTCGTTCTCTGAGGGGTTGTACTTAGCCATATAGTTGTTGAACTTGGTCTTGTCGAAAGGCCATGTGTCGATATGGGGGTCGATGCTGAAATTTCCGGCAGGACCGAAGAGGAAAGCCTCTGAGAACTCCCACCACTTGCGTGAGTTCTTCCATGCGTCGCCGGCTTTAGCCACGTCCTCGTCGGTGCTCAGTGAAATCACCGCCTGTGCCAGTTCGCCGCTGTAGTCAGCAAGCTTGCGGTAGGTGGGTATCACGGTGTTCTCCACATATTCCTTGTTCACGGTCTGAAGCGCGCTGGTCTGGATTGTCACGGTGCCTGAACCGTTGTCGTTGTTGCTGTCGCTGCAGCTTGAGAAACCCGCGGTGAGCGCGAGGGCTGCGACGAACATCATTGGATACTTGAAAATTTTCTTCATCGTTCTGTTTGTTTATAGTTATTATTAAGTTCTTTACGCTAAAATAAATTCATAAATAATTCATGGGAAATTATTTAAGGAACCACCCGTTGAATGTAACACCAAGCGACAGGCTCGGTTCGTTGTTGTAGCCCTTAGGCAGGAATCGGTTGCTGTATTCGCCCTTGATGATAATCTGCTTCACCGGCTGGTAGTTCAGACCGAAGCTCATGCGCTTCACGTGGTCATATTTGTAGCCCTCTTTGGCGTTGCCGGCGGCGTAGGTGTTGTAGTCCTCGTAGCGTCCGAACACGTAGAGCTTCTGCTTTTGCGCCAGACTGCCGATCTGCGAGAAGATGTTGTAGCCGGCCTCGATGCCCACTGAATAGGCGTTTGAGGCGATAGGGGAGTGCTTTGACGGCGAACCGTCCTGCTGGGTGTGCTTGGGAAACGAGTTCATGTATTTTGTCATTGCGGCTGCATCGTCCAAATGACTGTACGTGGCGTTACCGCGTACAATCCAGTTCCAACGGTTCAGCTCGAAACCGAAGCAGCCTATCGACAACGCGCCGTGGAGATTCGGGTAGCTGCTGCCGATTTTGCGCTCCGTGTTCTTGAAAGTATATCCGTAATATCCGCTCAGGCTGAGGCGCAGTCCGGGAACGGAGTAGTTGTCGATGCGTGCCGCTCCGGCGTAGACGTTGCCGAGTTTGTATTCATACGGACTTGTCGCGCCGTAGTGTACGTAGCAGTTGTGGCCGAAACGCTCCGCGTCGAGACCCGAGGTGAATATCGCCTCGTAGCGCCACTGCGGCAAGCGTCCCCACACTGAGATACCCACCTGGTGCCATGTGTTGGGCAGCATCTTCGCCTCGCCCTCAGAGCGGTAGACTGAGAAGAAATTGTTTGGCATGTGGTAGGCGTTGATTTCGCCCACCGGGATTATCAGTTCACCGGCCTTGATGTTGAACTTTCCTCCCCAGAAAGCCTTGTTAATCCAGAACTGCTCGAGGGCTACCTCGCCGCCGCGTTCCGTCTCGGCCTCGTATTCGCCGGCCTCGTCGGCGTCAATCTCCACCGCGCTTTCCGTTCCGCCGTGCTCAAACTCAATCTCCAT
>CAVHWJ010000040.1:6587-8458 GCA_963639565.1 uncultured Prevotella sp.
GGATAAGGATGAACTTGTCCGCCACCAAAACCCATGACAATGAAAGAATTACTGAAACGCATCATATTCGAGCAACAGGAGAACTGCCGGCATCTTATGCAGGATGCGATACCGCGGCATATAGAAGAGGAGTGGCTGTCCACCACTGAAATCCTCATCATAACAGGCGTGAGGCGGTGTGGCAAGTCGGTGTTGTTGCTGCAGTTGCGCGACAGGCTGGAGGAGAAAGACTTCTTCTTCAACTTCGACGACGAGCGTCTCGTAAATTTCCGATTGGAGGATTTCGCCACCTTGCAGGAGTGCTTCTTTGAACTGTTCGGGGAGCAGCACACCTACTATTTCGACGAGATACAAAACATCGAAGGGTGGGAGACTTTTGTGAGGAGACTATATAACGAAGGTAACAAGGTAGTGGTGACGGGTTCCAACGCCAGGATGTTGAGCCGTGAAATGGGGACACACCTCACGGGGCGGTATATCTCCGTTGAGATTTATCCGTTCTCGTTTGCCGAATATTTGCGCATGGAGAATGTCGAGGTTTCCCAAAAGGATTTCTACCTGTTGGCAAGGCGTTCCGTGTTGTCGGGGCATTTCCGTGCATATCTGGAAAAGGGCGGTTTCCCGAAATATCTCCAGACGGGATCGGTGCGTTACCTTTCCTCGCTTTACGAGAGCATCATCTTCCGCGACGTGATGGCGCGCAACGGACTTACCAACGACAAGGAAATCCAGGAGCTTGCGTTCTATCTCGCGAGCAACGCCACCAAGCGCGTCACCTATAATTCTTTGGGGAAGACGGTGGGAATACGCCATCCCGAAACGATAAAGAACTATCTGGAGTATATCCAACAGACCTACATGATATTCCAGTTGCTGAAATACGCCCCGTCGGTGAAGACGCAGATGCTGAGTCCCAAGAAAGTGTATTTCATCGACAATGCCATCATCAGCCGTATGGGCTATAATGCCACCGACAACGCCGGGGTGAAACTGGAAAACGCCGTCTTCATCGAACTGAAACGGAGGGGCTGCGACTTGTTTTATCATGCCGGACAGAAAGAGTGTGATTTCGTTGTGAGGGAGGGCGTAAGGATTACCCGGGCTTATCAGGTCACGGTGCGGATGGACGACGAGAAAACTCGTAAGCGTGAAATAGATGGCTTGCAGGAGGCAATGGACGCTTACGGCCTTTCGGAAGGCTACATCATCACAATGGACGAGAAAGAAGATTTCACCGCAGACGGCAAGACTGTGCATGTCGTCCCGGCGTGGGAGTGGATGCTGAAAGAGCCGTGGAAAACCGCCCTTTCGAATGAAAGAGCCGTGCGCTATTAAGGAAAATTATGCGTGAGAGTTAGGCTTTTACAAAAAGATAGCGTAAATTTGCACTGTTTTTAGCCTTACTCGTGGTGAACAAAAGCCCGGGAAGGGGAAGACGGACAGATATTTACAAAAGATTACGACGATGAAAAAGTTTATGATGCTTGCAACGCTGCTCGTGGCGTTTGTTGCCGGTGCCTTCGCACAGAGCCAGGCAAAAGTTTCGTTTGACAAGACGACATGGAATTTTGGCACTTTCTCCGAAAACCAGATACAGACGTGTACCTTCACGTTCAAGAACACCGGCGACGCTCCCCTCGTCATCAACCAGGCCGTGGCGAGCTGCGGATGCACCGTGCCGACATACACCAAGAAGCCGGTGGCTCCGGGAGAGAGCGGCACGCTGAAGGTGACATACAACGGCAAGGGCAAGTTCGAGGGGCATTTCAAGAAGAGCATTACCGTGAGGACCAACGGCACGCCCGAAGTGGTGCGCCTCTATGTGGAGGGTGACATGACGGTGCCGCAGGGCAAATAAAAACTCCGCCCGC
>CAVHWJ010000040.1:8802-12572 GCA_963639565.1 uncultured Prevotella sp.
AAGAGCGAGCGCAGGGTGAACAAGGCCGGCGCGCTGCACAAGGAGATGGACGCGCCGATAAAGAACAAGGTGCAGTTCGTCACCAAGTCCGACGGCATCCCCTCGGGCGACGATTTTGACATTCCGCTCGACCTCGTGGTGAAGAAGCCCAATTTCTGGACTATCAGCGGCGACTACTATCTGCAAGTGCTCCAGAACTACGTGTCGCCCAACTGGTACAAGGGCGGCGAGAGCAACTACTCCATGGTGGCGAGCGTCACGATGCAGGCCAACTACAACAACAAGCAGAAGGTGAGGTTTGACAACAAACTGGAACTGAAGCTCGGCTTTCTCACTTCGAGCGGTGACACGCTGCACGACGTGAAGACATCCGAAGACCTCATCCGCTACACAGGGAAACTCGGGCTGCAGGCCACCAAGCGGTGGTATTACTCACTGCAGCTCATCGCCAACACGCAGTTCATGCGCGGCTACAAGAATAACGACCCCTTGGTGTATTCGGATTTCCTGTCGCCGCTCAACGTGAATGTGTCTGTCGGTATGGACTATACGGCGGAATGGTTCAACAAAAAGCTCACCGGGTCGATACACCTCGCTCCGTTGGCGTATAACTTCAAGTACGTGAGCCGCAAGACCCTCGCCACACGCTACGGACTGAGCGAGGGGAAGCACACTCTGCACGATTTCGGTTCGGAGTGTACGGTGGATTTGACGTGGGCGTTTTCCGACATGATAAAATGGAAGACGCGCCTCTACGGATATACCACATACGAGCGCGCCGAACTGGAATGGGAGAATACCCTGTCGCTGCAGTTCAACAAATACATCACGTCGAACATCTTTGTCTACCCGCGTTTCGACGACGGGGCGACACGCGACAGTGACCACGGCTACTGGCAGATGAAGGAATACATGGCGATAGGTTTCGCCTATTCGTTCTGACCCTGCACCTTATTTACAACGTTTGTAGAAATCCCTGAGGGAGATCCTCGGGACACCCATACTGACGAGGCGGTCGAGCTGACGGCGCGCCTCGTCTTTCTTTTTGTCGGCAATCAGCGCGTCGGCATAGTCGATGCGGTATTCGCGGTTGGCGGCGTCGAGCTTCAGGGCTTCGGCGTAGTCGTACACGGCGAGCGACACCATTCCCTGTTCCTTTTCAATCCCGGCGCGCGCGGCGTATGCCACGGCACTGTCGGGGTATTGCGACACGAGGCGGTTTATCATGTCCAGCGCATCAGTGTAGTGTTTCGTCTTCTGGTTGAGCAGGGCAAGTCCCAACTGTCCCTCGAAATGCCCCGGCACGATGGCGAGAAGACTCTCGTAGTCGAGCCGCGCGAAATTGTCGCGGTGCAGTTTCTCGTTCACGTAGGCGCGGTGGAACAGGGCGGAAACCTCGTTCGGCGTGCGCCTCAGGATATAGTTGTATTCGTCGAGGGCGTAAGACCACTGCTCCAAGCGCAGGTTGTAGCTCGCCTTGCGCAGCCGCAGGTCGATGGAGTCTGGGGCGTATTCAAGGCGGTCGGTGGCTACCTTCAGGCTGTCCCTCAAATCCGCCTTCGACTGAGCATTGGCATTGCCTGAATAAAACAGCATGGAAAGCGCAGCCAGCGCAATCCATGCCTTGTTATTGTTAAGATTGGACATTTCCGTTTGTTTTATGCCTTCTCAATATAGTCCACAATCCACTTGCCCACTTCCTTTGTGCCGTAGGTCTCGCCGCCGGCCACCTGTATCTCCGGTGTGCGCACGTTGGCGTCGAGCGAAGCGTCCACTGCCTTGCGGATGAGCGCGCCCTCCTCTTTCAGTCCGAAATATTCGAACATCATCGCCGCGGAGAGAATCTGCGCCAGCGGGTTGGCGATGTTCTTGCCGGCAGCCTGTGGCCACGAACCGTGTACGGGTTCAAACACCGGAGTCTTCTCGCCGGTGGAGGCGGAGGGGAGCAGACCCATGCTGCCCGATATGCAGCTGCCCTCGTCGGTGAGTATGTCGCCGAAGGTGTTTTCCGTCACCATAACGTCGAAGAACGTGGGTTCGATGAGCATACGCATGGCGGCGTTGTCCACGAACATATAGTCGGTTGTCACCTCGGGGTACTGCGGTTCCATTTCCTTTGCAATCTGCCTCCACAGACGGCTCGACGCGAGCACGTTGGCCTTGTCCACCACGGTGAGGTGCTTGTTGCGGCGCATGGCGTATTCAAAGCCCACTTTCAGGATGCGCTCCACTTCGGGGCGCGTGTAGTAGTTGGTGTCATACGCCTTGTCGTTGTCCTGGTATTTCTCGCCGAAATACATTCCGCCGGTGAGTTCGCGGATGCACACGAAATCCGCACCGCCCACGATTTCGTCTTTCAGCGGCGACTTGTGTACGAGACCCTTGAAAGTCTGCACCGGACGGATGTTGGCGAACAGTCCTAATTTCTTCCTCATGGCGAGCAGTCCCTGTTCGGGGCGCACCTTCGCCGTGGGGTCGTTGTCGAACTTGGGATCGCCCACGGCGGCGAACAGCACCGCGTCGGCGTCGAGGCAAGTCTGGTAAGTCTTCTCGGGGAACGGGTCGCCCACCGCGTCGATTGCCGCAGCTCCGCAGAGAGCCTCGGCGTATTCAATCTCGTGGTTGAATTTGCGCGCCACGGCGTTCACCGCCGCCACGCCCTGTTCCATTATCTCGGGTCCTATGCCGTCTCCGGCAAGAATGGCAATTTTCAGTTTCATATCCGTATGTCTTTATTTTCGCTTTGATTCGTATTCGTCCACTTTGTCACGGTTCTGCACAAGGAAGTCGATGTCGTCGAGACCGTTCATCAGACAGTATTTCTTGTAGCCGTTAATCTCAAAACGCTCCGATGCGCCGTTTATTTTGTTCGTTATGGTTTGTTCAGGAAGATTAACTTCCACTACGGTTTCGGGGGCACGTGCGATGCAGTCGAAGAGTTCCGACAGGAATTTCTCGCTCACCACCACGGGCAGCACGAAATTGTTTAGCTCGTTGTTCTTGTGGATGTCGGCGAAGAAGCTGCTCACCACCACACGGAAACCGTAGTCGGCTATCGCCCACGCGGCGTGCTCTCGGCTTGACCCGGAACCGAAGTTCTTTCCTGCCACGAGGATTTCCCCCTTGTAGGTCGGGTTGTTGAGCACGAAGTCCTTGTTGAGCGAGCCGTCCTCGCGGTATCGCCAGTCGCGGAACAGGTAGTCGCCGAAGCCCTCGCGCGAGGTGGTCTTCAGGTAGCGTGCCGGCACAATCTGGTCGGTGTCCACGTTTTCAAGCGGCAGTGGCACGCAGGTGCTTGTTATGATGTCGAATTTCTGTTTCATTGTCGTGTTTCTATACTTATCCCAAAATTTATGATAAATTCGTGGGTAATTCACGGAAATTCATGTTAATCACTAATTGACGTTTTTTTTTGTGAATACGAATTTTCAGGAATTATCCATGAATTATTCATAAATTTATTTTTGAATAGTCATTAAATCTCTCGGGTCAGTGATTACTCCCGTTATTGCGGCTGCGGCGGCAACCAGCGGACTGGCGAGGATTGTCCTCGAACCGCGTCCCTGCCGTCCCTCGAAGTTGCGGTTGCTTGTGGACACGCTGTATTTGCCCTCGGGAATCTGGTCGTCGTTCATCGCCAGGCAGGCGGAACATCCGGGCTGGCGTATCTCGAAGCCGGCCTCTTGGAGCACCTTGTCGATGCCCTCCGCCTCAATCTGCCTCATCACGCGCCATGACCCCGGAACGAGCCACGCCACCACGTCGGGCGA
>CAVHWJ010000040.1:12981-14117 GCA_963639565.1 uncultured Prevotella sp.
CCGCGCGCTCCCATCTCTATCGACAGGTTGCAGAGCGTGAGCCTACCCTCCATTGTGAGGTTTCTCACCGCCTCTCCGGCGTATTCCACGAAATATCCCGTAGCCCCCGATGTGGTGAGCTTCGCCATGAGGAAGAGAGCCATGTCCTTCGCCGTAACGCCGCGCCCTAACTTGCCGTTTATGGTGATGCGCATCGTCTTGGGCTTCTGCTGCAACACGCACTGCGAGGCCATTACCATTTCCACCTCGCTCGTGCCGATGCCGAAGGCTATAGCCCCCATCGCCCCGTGGGTGCTGGTGTGTGAGTCGCCGCACACTATCGTCATGCCGGGCAGCGAGAGTCCCTTTTCCGGTCCCACCACGTGGATGATGCCGTTGTCGGGGTGCATCACTCCGAAATAGGGCAGATTGAAATCGGCGGTGTTCCTCTTCAGCGTCTCCACCTGTTTCGCCGACACCGGATCGGCGATTGGCTTGTCCTGGTCGTGGGTGGGTATGTTGTGGTCTGGCATACAGTAGATGTTCTGCGGACGGAAACATTTGAGTCCGCGGCGGCGCAGTCCGTCGAATGCCTGTGGCGATGTCACCTCGTGGCAATAGAGCCTGTCGATATACAGCTGTGTGGGTCCGTCCTCCACGTTCTGCACCACGTGGCTGTCCCATATCTTGTCGAAAAGTGTGTTCATTGCTTATCTGAATTTGTTTATACAGTCGATGTATGCTTCCACCGAGGCCGACACGATGTCGGTGTTCGCCCCGAAGCCGTAATAAAGGTTGCCCTCGTATTCCACCTGCATGTGAACCTTGCCCACGTCGTCGCTGCCCTTGCTGATGGCCTGGATTGTGAACTCCTTTAGGGTCATCCTCTTCTGGATGATTTTCTTCAAGGCCTTTATAGCCGCGTCCACGGGACCGTTGCCTGTGGAGGACTCCTCGAATTTCTGTCCCGAAATGTCGAGGCCGATGCTCGCCACGCTCTTCACGCCCATGCCGGTGGTCACCTGCAGGTAGTCGAGCTTCACGGAGTGCAGTTCGGCGCGGTCGGCCCCTGCCAGCATCAGCACGTCGTCGTCGGTAATCTCCTTCTTCTTGTCGGCGAGGCTGAGGAACTCCTTGTAAATCTTGTCGAGTTTCTC
>CAVHWJ010000041.1:0-14098 GCA_963639565.1 uncultured Prevotella sp.
ACGTGATAATGCGCCGCGAGAACGGACGGCCGTGCGGATGCGGACGGCGAGGGTGTCTCGAGGCGTACTGCTCCGCAACGGGCGTGGCGCAGACGGCAAGGGAAATGCTCCAGGAAAGCGACGAGCCATCACCGCTGCGCGACATGAACCCTGCCGACATCACGTCGTACGACGTGTCGGTGGCAGCGTCGAAAGGCGACAAAATCGCACTCAGAGTGTATGAGTTCACCGGAGAAATGCTCGGGGAGGCATGCGCCGACTTCACCACGTTCCTGTCACCTGAGGCGTTCGTGTTCTTCGGCGGACTCACGAAAGCCGGCGACCTGCTGATGAAACCGCTGACGGAGAGCTACGACAGGCACGTGATGAGGAATTTCCGCGGCAAGGCGAAATTCCTGACGAGCAGTCTCGACGGTTCGGTGGCGGCGGTGCTCGGGGCGAGCGCAATAGCGAAAAACAGGGATTGAAACGTAACTATCAAGCAATAGCTACAATTAAGAGATAGTAGCTACAATTAATGAAAATTCGTGGTAAATTCATGGTCATTCATGTTCAATAAGTTATTTTCTTTCAACATGAATTTCCATGAATTTACCACGAATTTTACATAAATTTATTTTTGTGAATTAACCACAAATTTCAAATAAATTTATTTTGTCCTAATGGGATGACGAGTGGAAATCAGACCGTCTCCTTGATATACACGTCGCGCTTGGGGAACGGCATTTCGATGCCGTTGGCGTTGAGCGTGTCGTAGATACATTCGGTAATCTGGCTCTCAACGGCCACCTGTTTCGTTACGTCCACCCAGCACACGAACTTGAAGTTGATGCTGTTGTCGCCGAACTCGGTGAAGAGCACGCTGAACGGCTTTTCCTGGTCCACATACGGGATGTTGAGCTTCGTCACCGCGTCAATCACCACGCGGCGCAGGAAGTTCACGTCGGTGCCGTAGCCCACGCCGAACTTCACCACCGACAGTTCGTAGCCGTGGTTGCGCGTCAGGTTCTTGTAGTTCTTGGTGAAGAGCTGCGAGTTCTGGAAAGCAATCACAGAGCCGTCGGTAGCCTCGATCATGGTGCTCGTGTAACTGATGCTGCTCACCTTTCCGCGCGTGCCGTCGCACTCAATCCAGTCGCCGATGTTGATACGTCCTGCCATGAGCGAAATGCCGTAGTAGATGTTCTCCAGAATGTCCTTTGAGGCGAAACCCACACCGGTGGAGAGACCGCCCGACACTACAACCAGCCACGTGTTGCTCACGTTGAGTATGGCGAGGCTGACGAGCAGCCACACGCCCCACACAAGCACCTGGATTACGTTCTTGCCCATAACGTTGCGGCTGGCGGCTGTGCGCGAGTCCTTGGCGTTGAGGTGGAGCTGCATGAAGGCGATGGCCGTGGAACAGATATAGTTGAAGATGAACCACAGCGAGAGCACCGTAATCAGCGACTGTATGTTCACGCTGAAATTGCTCACGTCGATGAAACGCTTTGAGAGCAGCCGTCCCATCATCTCGCTCATGTTGAACACGTCGGCGGCCCAGTAAAGGGAAATCAGTATCGAGGCGATGCCCATGAGCGGCAGAGCGACCTTGAGGATGAGGTGGTAGAACCACGTCTTGTTCACCGGTTTCTCCTCAAGGTGATACCTCGCGGCGTATTTGCCGAGCCATTCGGCGATGCAGCTGATGGTGAGGATGCAGGTGAGCTGCATTATCCACCAGATGAGGAGCTGCACGCTGAAGAGGGTGTAGCCGCCCCACGAAGCCATGACGCTGACGATGAAGACAGCCAGCGACAGGTATGTGTAGAACATATCCGAATGGGGAATCTTCTCGTTGTGGCGGTTTATCACGTTCCACTGCCACACTGTGGCGAGAAGCAGTATCGGGGGGAAGATGAGGTTCACGAGGTCGTTAGGCACGAGCACTATGCGGAACGCTATCACCACGAAGCCCACCACGACGAGGGGCGAATATATGCGGAACGCGCTCTTTATCTGTTTGCCGTCCACGCGGAGCAGCAGCGAGATAAGGATGACTCCGAGAAGCCACGCGTATTCCACGAGCAGGTTGCTCGCCATGGCGATGAAGTTCTGGTTCACCGTGCCGCGCACTATACCTATTATTATAGCGAAGGTTATCGTAGTGGTCGCCATTATTATGCAGGGCCGCTTGAGCAGGAACTCGTCGGTGCGGAACCTCTTTGGCATGAGGAAACGGATGACGAGGAGGTTGAGTGCCACCGCAAGGATGCCGTAGAAGAGGATTGTGACGAACAGGCCCACCATCATGCGCGCGTCCCACTGAGAGTTGAGTTTCTTCGAAGTGTGGTATTTGCCGCTCACCGTCTCCGCCGTCTTGCTGATGCGCGTGCCGAGGTTGGCGAGGATGCTCAGGTAGTTGTCGTCGCCGTTGCTGAAGATGCTGTTCTGTATCTCGCCGTAGCGGCTGTTGGCGTAGTCGTTGAGGCTTTTCAGGTGGTGCTCCGTCATGTCGTAATACCTTATGTAGTCCTGGAGCATCGCCTTGTTCTCCACCATGTTGTTGCGTATGTTCACGGCGAGCGTGAGACACACGTTGCGGTCAATCCTCGCCTTGGGACTGAGCGTCATTTCGGGCATCTGCTGGAGCGACGCCACGAGACTGTCGTAGCGCGCCACCTCGCCGTTTATCTGCGTGATGTAGGAGCGGAACGGCAGGGAGCTTTGACGGAAATTCTGGAACTGCTCCGTGGCCTCGTGACAGGCGTAGGCGAGGTCGAACACGTAGTCGGGCTTCTGCGAATAGAGCATCAGCGCGTTCTGGTTGCTCTTGGAGAGGATGGAGAAAAGGTTGCGCCGCACCTGGTCGCTGCCGTTCTTGAACAGGATCTGGTTGCGCTTCTGCTCCTGATGATACGTGGTCAGCTCGTTGCGGAGCACTGACAGTGTGTTGTCGAGGTCTTTCTCCTTCAACACCGCGTCTGCCGGAATAGCCATGAACAATGACAGCAGACATATCAAAAAAATTATTTTCTTCATTTTTACGGGTTTGTTCTGATAAGGATTGTGCAAAATTACTATTTTATCATTTATTATCCTTACTTTTGCAGCAAAAATTACAGTCACACCCAAATGGAAAATACAACACCCGACATAAGGCTCGTGGCGGACGCCGGGAGCACAAAGACCGACTGGGCGGCGGCGAGAGGCACAGAAACGCTGTGCCGCTGTGCCACGCAGGGGATAACCCCCGTACACCAATCGGCAGGGCAAATCAACGAAATTATCGACAAGGAACTGATGCCGCAACTGACGGAAAGACTGCGAGAAACAGGTTTTTCGTTAAACCAAATATCCATCGTCAGTTTTTACGGCGCAGGATGCCGCGGCGCGTCAGCCGAAACGGTAGCGGCGGTATTGGCGAAGCATTTTCCCCACTGCTGCGGCATCACCGTGGGCAACGACCTCCTCGCGGCGGCTCGCGCCGTGTGCGGCGGCAACGAGGGCATCGCCTGCATACTCGGCACGGGGGCGAACTCCTGCCTCTACGACGGCAGGGAAATCGTGATGAACACCCCTCCTATGGGCTACATCCTCGGCGACGAGGGCAGCGGAGCGGTGCTCGGTAAGCTCTTCCTCAACGGCATATTCAAGGGAAGCCTCCCCCAGTATTTAAAGGAGGAATTTCTGAAAACCACGGGACAGGACATCGACACCGTTATACAAAAGGTGTACCGCGAACCGATGGCAAACAGATACCTCGCCTCAATGTCTCCGTTCATCCGCAAGCACCTCGGCTGCAAGGAAATAGAGAAACTGGTGATAGGCAATTTCACGGATTTCTTCAACCGCAACATCGACAGCTACGGGCGCAAAGACCTCCCCGTTGGGGCGGTGGGCAGCGTGGCGTTCCATTACAGGGAACAGTTCGCCGAAGCCGCGCGCCGGTGCGGATATACTTTAGGCAAGATTGTGGCGCACCCGATAGACGCGCTCTTAAACTTTCACACACAAAATTTGTATCTTTCGTAAAATTTGCGGAACTTTGCACGCATTATGCCACTTTTTCATATAAATATACTCGACCTGCTCTTGAAGGGAGTGCTCATCGGCATCCTCGTGTCGGCGCCGATGGGACCGGTGGGAGTGCTCTGCGTGCAGCGCACCCTCAACAAGGGACGCTGGTTCGGTTTCGTAACCGGCGTGGGGGCATGCCTCAGCGATTTCATATACGCGCTGATAACAGGACTGGGAATGTCGTTCGTGATGGATTTCATCAGCAACGACCACTACCGCTACATCCTCCAGATCAGCGCGAGCGTTATACTGCTCATATTCGGCATTTACTCGTTCCGCAGCAACCCGGTGAAGAAGGTACACGTGAGCAAGAAGCGCGGCAAAGGCTCGCTGGTACACAACGGCGTGACGGCGTTTCTCGTCACCTTCTCCAACCCCCTCATAATAATGCTGATGATGGGACTTTTCGCGCAGTTCGCCTTCGTGATACCCAACCGCCCCATGGTGATGAGCTTCGGCTACATCGGCATCCTCGCGGGCGCGCTGCTGTGGTGGTACGGACTCACGTGGCTCGTGGACAAGATACGCGCCGTGTTCGACACCAACGGCATACAGCTAATCAACAAGATTGTGGGCGGCATCGTGATAACGATGTCAATCATCGTGCTAATCGGCACGGTGTTCAACCTCTACACACTGCCGGGCTACAGGCCGTAGGCGGAAACCGTTAAAGAAAACGTTTAACAGACAATGTATATTTCGCAAGAACTAAGGAAAAAGAACATCGCCGAATACCTGCTCTATATGTGGCAGGTGGAGGACATCATAAGGGCGTACGGATGCTCGCTGGCAAGAATACGCCGCGAATACATAGACCGCTTCGACTACACCGACGAACAGAAGGAGGAAATGGCGGACTGGTTCGGCAACCTCGTGAGAATGATGAACACCGAGGGGTGCAGAGAGAAAGGGCATCTGCAAATCAACAAAATCGTGGTGCAGCAGTTGAGCGAACTCAGCGACGAACTCCTCGCAAGCACCAAGTACCCTTTCTACAACAGTGAATACTACAAGGTATTGCCTTTCATCGTGGAACTGCGCAAACGCGGCTCCGACAAGCAGGAGAGTGAGGTGGAGACCTGTTTCAACGCGCTCTACGGAGTGATGATGCTGCGATTGCAGAAGAAAGAGGTTTCGCCCGACACGGAACACGCGGTGAAGGAAATCACCACATTCATAGGAATGTTGAACGACTATTATTTCAAGGACAAAGAAGGAGAACTCGAAAGATGAACATACTTGTGACAGGTGCCGGAGGGCAACTCGGAAACGAGATGCAGATAATGGCCAAAGAAAGCAGTGACAAATTCATTTTCACCGACGTGTGCGAGGGGTACACGCACCTCGACATAACGTCGCTCGACGACATACGCAGGATGGTGAAGGAAAACGACGTGAAGTGCATTGTGAACTGCGCGGCGTGGACCAACGTGGACGCGGCGGAGACCGCCGGAGAGATTGTGGAGACACTCAACGCCACGGCACCGGAGAACCTCGCGATAGCGATGAAGGAGGTTGGCGGACTGCTCGTTCATGTGAGCACCGACTACGTGTTCGGCGGCGACCCGTACAACACGCCGTGCCGTGAAGACCAGAAAGGCACGCCGACCGGTGTCTACGGACTGACAAAGCTCCACGGCGAGGAGAAGATACAGGCCACGGGGGCGGACTACATCATAATCCGCACGGCGTGGCTCTATTCCGAATACGGCAAGAACTTCGTGAAGACGATGCTCAACCTCACCGCCACGAAACCGCAGCTGAAGGTGGTTTTCGACCAGTGCGGCACGCCCACCTACGCCCTCGACCTCGCACGTGCGATATGCCACATCATCGGCAACAGGCTCTACAAGGGCAATTCGGGCGTGTACCATTTCTCCAACGAGGGAGTGTGCAGCTGGTATGACTTCACCGTGAAGATAGCAAGGATAGCTAACCACACGGAGTGCGATATACTGCCGTGCCACAGCGACGAGTTCCCGAGTCCCGTGAAGCGTCCGGCATACAGCGTGCTCGACAAGACGAAGATAAAGGAGACTTTCGGGATAAAGATACCATACTGGGTGGACAGCCTCGAAGAATGTATGGCTAACATCAATGCAAACCAAAAACAGTAACCCACAATAATGGCCAACAACGAAATAGGGAGAAGAAGGACATTCGCCATAATCTCACACCCCGACGCGGGAAAGACAACGCTGACGGAGAAATTCCTGCTCTTCGGAGGACAGATTCAGGTGGCGGGAGCAGTGAAGAGCAACAAGATACGCAAGACCGCCACATCCGACTGGATGGACATCGAGAAGCAGCGCGGTATCTCCGTATCTACGTCCGTTATGGAGTTCGACTACGAGGGCTACAAGGTGAACATCCTCGACACGCCGGGACACCAGGACTTCGCCGAAGACACCTACCGCACGCTGACAGCCGTGGACTCCGCAATCATCGTGGTGGACGGCGCGAAAGGCGTGGAGGCGCAGACGCGCAAGCTGATGAGCGTGTGCCGCATGAGGAACACGCCGGTGATTATTTTCATCAACAAAATGGACCGCGAGGGACGCGACCCTTTTGACCTGCTCGACGAACTGGAAGAGGAACTCGAAATCAAGGTGAGGCCGCTGTCGTGGCCCATCAACCAGGGGGCGAAGTTCAAGGGCGTGTACAACATCTACGAGAACAAGCTCGACCTCTTCACGCCCGACAAGCAGAGGGTGACGGAGAAGGTTGAGGTGGACATCAACAGCGAGGAACTCGACAAACGCATCGGCGACCGCGACGCGGAGAAACTGCGCGAAGACCTTGAACTCGTGGAGGGCGTTTATCCGGAGTTCAACGTGGACGACTACCGCGACGCCCGTGTGGCGCCGGTGTTCTTCGGTTCGGCACTCAACAATTTCGGCGTGCAGGAACTGCTCAACTGTTTCGTGGAGATAGCCCCAAGCCCCCGCCCCACCCTCGCGGAGGAACGCACGGTAAACCCCGAAGAGCCTAAGTTCACCGGCTTCATATTCAAGATAACGGCCAACATCGACCCCAACCACCGCTCGTGCATCGCCTTCTGCAAGGTGTGCAGCGGAAAGTTCGAGCGCAACAAGCCCTACCTCCACGTCAGGCAGGGCAAGACGGTGCGCTTCTCATCGCCCACGCAGTTCATGGCGCAGCGCAAGAGCACCATCGAGGAGGCTTACCCCGGCGACATCGTGGGACTGCCCGACAACGGCATCTTCAAGATCGGCGACACGCTCACCGACGGCGAGAAACTGCATTTCAAGGGACTGCCCTCGTTCTCCCCGGAAATGTTCAAATACATAGAGAACGACGACCCGATGAAGAGCAAGCAGCTGAACAAGGGCATCGACCAGCTCATGGACGAGGGCGTGGCGCAGATGTTCGTAAACCAGTTCAACGGCAGGAAGATAATCGGCACCGTGGGACAGCTGCAGTTCGAGGTGATACAGTACAGGCTCGAAAACGAATACAACGCCAAGTGCCGCTGGGAACCGGTACACCTGTACAAGGCGTGCTGGATAGAGAGCGACGACCCGACGGAACTGGAGAATTTCAAGAAGCGCAAGTACCAGTACATGGCAAAGGACAAGGACGGACGCGACGTGTTCCTCGCCGACTCCGGCTACGTGCTGTCAATGGCGCAGCAGGATTTCAAGCACATTAAATTCCACTTTACAAGTGAATTCTGACAGACGGATAATCATATACCCGTTTCTGCGGAATGGCATAAAGGCGGACCCGGAGAGACGACCCGGGTTCGCCTTTTTCCGTGCAAATCTTTCGGGCAAAATTTTGGGGCGTTTGTTTTTTTACGCTAACTTTGCATGACATACGTAAATCTATTAACTTAAAAATGTAATACAATGAATTTGAAAATACGCTTGTCCGTGATGAATTTCCTGGAGTTCGCCGTGTGGGGCGCATACCTCACGTCAATGGGCAACTATCTCGGCAAGGCAGGAATGGGAACTGAAATATCGTGGTTTTACGCCATACAGGGAATAGTGTCGATATTCATGCCCACGCTCATCGGAGTGGTGGCTGACAAATGGATCCAGCCGCAGAGGCTGCTCGGACTGTGCCACTTGGCGGCAGGGGCGTGCATGATAGCCCTCTGCATGATAGGCGCAAGTCAGGCCACGCCGGACAAGACTACATTCATAACGATATACACGGCGAGCGTGGCGTTCTATATGCCCACGCTGGCACTGTCGAACACCGTGGCGTTCAAGATACTCCAAGACAACGGAATGGACACCGTGAAGGACTTTCCCCCTATCCGCGTGCTCGGCACAGTGGGCTTCATCGTCACCATGTGGTTCGTGAACTGCGCCACGTTCGACAACGGCTCGTTCAGCATGACGCTGGCAGACAACGCCGGAAAGTTCCAGTACACCCACATGCAGTTCCTCGTTTCGGGAGTGATGAGCATGGTGCTGTTCCTCTACTGCTACGTCCTGCTGCCGCAGTGCAAGTTGGTTAAGAAAAAGGAAGGGGCTGAAAGCAAGTCGTTCGCCGAAATGCTCGGTCTCGACGCTTTCAAACTGTTCAGGACAAAGAAAATGGCTCTGTTCTTCATCTTCTCGGGACTGCTCGGTATGTCGCTGCAAGTGACAAACGGCTACGCTACGCCATATATCACGCAGTTCAAGGCCGACCCGGCACTCGCCGACACGTTCGCCGCCAACAACGCCACGCTGCTGATTTCAATCTCGCAGGTGGCCGAGGCGTTCTGCATACTGCTCATCCCGTTCTTCATGAAACGCTACGGCATCAAGAACGTGATGCTCATCGCCATGTTCGCGTGGGTGCTGCGCTTCGGCTTCTTCGGCCTCGGCGGTCCGGCGTTCCCCGGCGTGATACTGCTCATCCTCTCGTGCCTTGTCTACGGCGTGGCGTTCGACTTCTTCAACGTGTCGGGCGGACTGTTCGTGAACGCCGAATGTAGCGAGGACATCAAGGCATCGGCGCAGGGACTGTTCATGCTGATGACAAACGGACTGGGTGCCACTATCGGCACGCTTATTGCAGGGGAGATAGTGAACCACTACTGCAAGTGGACCGACGACGGCTACCTCATGGGCGACTGGCAGACCTGCTGGTTCATCTTCGCCGGGTTCGCCCTCGTGGTGGGCGTGGCGTTCGCGCTCACGTTCAAGCACAAGGAGAACGAGGCGTAAAAACGGCATAAGAAACTTTTAAAAAAATATATAAAACAACATAAAAATGGTCAGACTCTTTTTGAAGGAAGTGGCGGAGATCAAGACCGAAGCGGAAATATCCCTCCTCGCCCTGACCGACGAACTGACGACACGCATGCTGACGGTGGTTTGCGGGGCGGACTTGGGCGGCGCCATACAGATGAGGATGGCGCATGGCGACAGGACCGCCACCTATCTGCCCGAAGTGACGGCGCGGCTGATGAAGGATAACGGACTGGACAATTACGAACTGCGGATCACGGGCATCGACCAGGGACAGTACAAGTCGTTCCTGCACGACTCCGCCAGCGACAGGAGCATACCGATACGCATCAGCGACGGCATACTGCTCGCACAGGTGGCGAAACTGCCGATATACATCGACGACGAACTGATGGAGAAACAGTCGGTGGCATACCGTCCGTTTGTCAGGGGGGTGTCGGTGCCGGTGAACATAATAACGGTGGAGATGCTGGAGAAGTCGCTGAAAAAGGCCATCGACGACGAGGACTACGAAATGGCGGCGAAACTGCATCAGGAACTGGAAAACAGGAAAAACGACAAGAACAGTATAGTCTAATGAAAGAGGCGAGATATTTCTACGTGCCCGGAGCTGCGGACACCAACGAACTGCCGGCGGAAGAGGCTACGCACGCCACGAGGGTGCTGAGGCTGAAAAGCGGCGACGAGATGTTCCTTCAGGACGGCGACGGCACATTCTACCGCGCCGAAGTGACACTGGCGGCGACAAAGCACTGCCTGTATGAGATAAAGGAGACGATGCTGCAGGAAAAGACGTGGAACGGCAACATCTGCATCGCCATGGCGCCGACGAAGATGATTGACCGCACGGAATGGTTCGCCGAAAAAGCCACGGAAATAGGCGTGGACAGTCTGGCGTTCCTCAACTGCAAGTTCTCCGAACGGAAAGCGATGCGCACGGACAGGATCGAGAAAATCGTTGTTTCGGCGATGAAGCAAAGCCGCAAGGCGTGGAAACCTCAGGTGACACCCCTCACGCCGTTCAAGGATTTCGTGGGGGAGGAACGCGCGGGACTGAAATTCATCGCCCACTGCTACAACGAAATAGAAAGCAAAGACCTGTTTACCCTTTTACAAGAAAGGGAGGACACGAAAGGCGACATCACCGTGCTAATAGGGCCGGAGGGGGATTTCTCAGCCGACGAGGTGAAGTTCGCCATGTCGAAGGGCTATGTGCCTGTGTCGCTGGGCAAGAGCCGGCTGCGCACTGAGACCGCCGCCCTCTACGCCACTATGGCGGCACAGCTCGCCAACAGGAAAGGGTAACGGAGGGGACACACAGGGAAACTCAATAATTTTCAGGATATGAAGCATATCAAAAGTATCATACTGCAAATGCTGGCGGCAGTAGCCGGCATTTGCATTTATTCTTCTTGTTCGGGCGACAGCTACCTGAACACGATACCGGCAAACGCCAACGCCCTTATAGCAATCAATGCGGAGAAGCTCGGCGAGGCGAGCGGAAAGGACGGACGGGAGGTTGTGAAGTCAATCTTCAAGGCCGACGGTGACGGAGACTGCGGCATTGACTTCGGAAGCAAACTGTATATGTTTGAGACTACCGACGGCAACCTTGGATGCTGCGCCAAGGTGGGCAGCAAGTCGGATTTCACCGAATGGCTGGAGTCGCTCGAAAAGAAGGGACTGTGCAGCAAAGTGACTGAAAGGCGCGGACTGTCGTTCGCCCTGCTGCGCAACTCGTGGGCGGTGGGGTTCTCCGACAAGAGCGCGGTGATAATCGGTCCGGTGCTCCCGGCGCAACAAGCCGACGCGGTGAGGACGCTCACGAAATACCTGAAGCAGAACGAGGACGAGGGCGGCAAGTCATCACCCCTCTTCGACAAGGTGGAGGGCATCGACTCCCCTGTCGCCATAGTGGCGCAGAGCGACGCGTTGCCGGAGAAGTTCGCCGCCCCATTCACGCTCGGCGCACCGAAGGACGCCGACGCGTCGCAAGTGTGCATCGCCGCCTCGCTGACTGCCACCGCCGACGGTTGTCTGCACATCAGCGGAGAACCGTTCTCGCTGAACCCAGGCATAGACAAAGCCCTCAATGAATCGAAGGGCAAATTCAGGAAAATCGGCGACAGGTATACAGGGAATATGCCGGGGCAGACACTCTGCTCGATGTTCCTCAACGTGGACGGACACGACTTCGTGAAGATGATGCACGACAGCAAAAGCCTTGGCGTAATACTCGCAGGGGCTAACACCGCCATCGACATGGACAACATACTGAGGAGCGTGAACGGGGAAATGGCAATCGGCGTGGACGAACTGTCGGACACCGGCTTCAGAATGAGCATGGCTGCACAGCTCGCCGACGAGAATTTTCTGAAGGACGTGGACTATTGGAAAAAGTCATGCAGCCCCGGGAGCAGCATCACCGACTGCGGCAAGAAACGCTACGTGTTCCGCAGCAACGACACACGCTTTTGGTTCGGGGTGTCAGACACCAAGGAGTTCTACGCAAGTTCCGAAGAGGAGGTGGCAAACGGCATACTCGGCAAGGCGAAAACGCCACTGCCCGACGGGGTGAGGAAACAGGTTGAGGGGCAACGCCTCGGCATCATTATTAATGTCGGCAGACTGACAAGCGGAAACGAAAGCCTTTCGGTCGCAACGGAACTGCTTGAACCTATGTTCGGCAAGGTAAACTACATCATTTACAGCATAAAATAGTTTTTCGGGAGAAAAGAAATGGACAAGATAACTTTCGACAAGGTTGTTCCGCACGTGTTCGCCGGACAGGCAGGACTCGCCTCCGACATCTGGAACGCCGAAGCCGTGTTCGAGAAAGACAGGCTTTATCTCGTGGAAGCGGAAAGCGGAAAGGGAAAGAGCACCTTTTGCAGCTATATCCTCGGTTACAGGAGGGACTACGAAGGCGACGTGAAATTCGACGACACGCCGACCATGGGCTTCAAGGTGAAGGACTGGGTGGAGATACGCAAGAGGCACGTCGCCTACCTGTTCCAGGAACTGCGCCTGTTCCCCGAACTCACGGCGTGGGAGAACGTGGAGATAAAGAACAAGCTCACCAAGTTCAAGGAGAGGAAGGAGATCGAGGAATGGTTCGACAGGCTGGGCATCGCTGACAAGATGGACAGCAAGACCGGACTGATGTCGTTCGGACAGCAGCAGCGCGTGGCGATGATGAGGGCGTTGGTGCAGCCGTTTGACTTCATCCTCGCCGACGAACCGATAAGCCACCTTGACGACCGCAACTCGGCAATAATGGCCGACATAATGATGACGGAGGCCAAGAGGCAGGGGGCCGGCGTGATAGTGACGAGCATCGGCAAACACATGGTTTTAAATTACGACAAGACATACAGATTATGAATTTAGTTTGGAAACTCCTGCGCCGCCACATCAGCGCGGGACAGTTCACGGGATTCTTCTTCGCCAACCTCTTCGGAATGTTCATCGTGCTGTTGGGCTTCCAGTTCTACAACGACGTGCTGCCGGTGTTCACCTCGCAGGACAGCTTCATGAAAGCCGACTACCTCATCGTGAGCAAGAAGCTGGGCATGGGGAGCACCATTTCGGGCAAGCAAAACACATTCAGCAAGGCGGAGCAGGACGACCTCGCCGGACAGAAATTCACCAAGAGGACGGGGAAATTCACGTCCACCGAATACAAGGCCGACGCAAACATGGGTATCAACGGACAGTCGATTCTCAGTTCCGAAATATTCTTCGAGAGCGTGCCGGACGCCTTCGTGGACGTGCCGCTCGGCGAATGGGCGTACAAGGAGGGAAGCGACGAGGTGCCAGTGATACTGCCGCGCACATATATTAATATGTATAACTTCGGTTTCGCGCAGTCGCACTCGCTGCCCAAGATAAGCGACGGACTCGTGGGGATGATTGACTTCAAGATTTTCATCCGCGGCAACGGCAAGAGCGGCGAGTACAAAGGAAAGGTAATCGGCTTCTCCAACCGACTGAACACAATCCTCGTGCCGCAGGGCTTCATGGACTGGAGCAACGCGTATTACGCCCCCGGGGGAAACTCAGACCCTACACGGCTCATTGTGGAGGTGGGCAACCCTGCCGACGACAGCATAACGAAATACCTCGACAGCAAGGGCTACGAGGTGGAGAGCGACAAGCTGCAGGCGGAGAAGACTACGTATTTCCTCAGACTGATAGTGACAATCGTGATGATGGTGGGACTGGTGATAAGCGTGCTCAGTTTCTACATACTGATGCTCAGTATCTATCTGCTCGTGCAGAAGAACTCGTCGAAACTCGAGAACCTGCTGCTAATAGGCTACAGTCCGCAGTCGGTCGCCCTGCCCTACCAAATCCTCACCCTCAGCCTCAACGCCGCGGTGCTGCTGATTACGTGGGTTGCCCTCTATTTCGTGAGAGACTGCTACATGGACATCATCGAGACGCTGTTCCCCCAAATGGAATCCGGCACGATGATAACCTCTATCACGCTCGGCATCGCCCTGCTGCTGCTCGTCACCGCGGTGAACTGGATTGCCATACGCCGAAAGGTGAATAATATCTGGAAAAGGAAGGAATGACAGGGCGGCGAGACCCCGACAACGTAAAACATTAAGAAATATAAGGGCAAAGGGGCAAAAAAGTGGCCGAAAGTTTTGGCGGATTAAAATAAAGCCGTACCTTTGCACCGCATTAAACGAAATGCCTGTGGTTACAGAACAAACCGGAAGGAAGTTTGGGTGAGTGGCTGAAACCAGCAGTTTGCTAAACTGCCGTGCGAGTTTATCGTACCGGGGGTTCGAATCCCCCAGCTTCCGCAGACG